>DTPJ01000450.1 GCA_011334435.1 Candidatus Poribacteria bacterium
CATAAATTTATCATTTACGCCATCTGCATTTTCATCTTGAAAGCACATCCTCTTAGCTATTGGATCGTGCATGCCATCGCCGTCTTCGTCAATGAATTTTTTATGAATTTTCTTCATTTCTTCTTCTACAATTCCATAGCGATAGCCCATCAGATTTTTATTTTGATATTTTAGACCTGTTATGTCATTTATACCGTCTCTATCAAAATCTAAAACATTATCGTTAATTCCGTCGTTATTTTTATCTACAAACTCTGTTCTATAATCATTTACACCGTCGCCGTCTCTGTCAATGAATATATCATTTATGCCGTCTTTGTTTTTGTCAACGAAAGCAAAATGATGTTCATATTTAGTATTTGTGACATCGTTTATCCCATCTCCATTAGCGTCATGGAATTTGTCATTTATACCATCTTTATTTTTATCTACCCAACCTATAATTTTAGGGGTGTTAATGACAGAACCAGACTTTGGATTATCAGCTGAATATCCAACGTTAAAGAATATAGCTTGATAGATCAAAAAAGATAAGATAAATATCAAAAACATTTTCCAGTTCATCAAAAACACCCCCAACTTATACATTTACATTATTAACGGACATTGAAACAAGGACAAGAATTCCAATTTCTACCGCAGAAACCTCTTTGATTTCCCCGTCCTTGCCAACCGTGCCTGCCATGTCCATATTCCCTGCCATTACCAGACCAAACAGGGACGCCATTTTCATCTGAAACCTTGAATTCTTTGCTGTCAGCAATTATTGACTGAGGATATATATTCATTTTACCATTAATATCAAGGACCATTCCAGTAATTTTTACTGATGTGCCTTTTTCAAGTTTTAAGCCTTTGTCTATCCAGTAAGCAGGACGACCAAGATGGACAATATATTCTTTTCCGTCTGCTTCCATAGTTATTATCGGTCTATCGGCGTCAGTTATTTTTCCTTCTAATGTGACAACTTTGCTTTTATCCCAATTTTGTATTCGCCAGCCTTGATAAGAAAAGGCAATGGCAGTTGTAACTAACACAATTAAAGCAACTATTGAGCCTATAATCAATCTCTTTTTCATTTTTATTTAACCTCCATCTTAATATTAAGGGATGTATTTCACACATCCCTATTTTAAGGAAAATCAATTATTTCCCTCTATTTCTTGTTTTCTTAAATCCTGTCCCGTCGCATATTCCACAAGAACCGTCTTGAAGCCTATCCCTGATCCTATCTGCCAACGGAGCTAACTTCGCGCTGTTGGAATCATAGGCGGTCACTGAGCGTCCATTTCTTGCTTTCGTCTTCTTTGCCTGACCAGCTGGAACATAATCTGGGTCTTGACAATTTGGGATGCCATCGTTATCGCTATCAACTGCGTTGTCGTTGATGCCATCACCATCAGCATCTACAAAACCTCTTTTGGCTTTCTTCGTATTGCCCCTTTGTTGATCTGTTCCATCTTGTGGTTTAACATAATCTGGGTCTTGCCCATTTGGAATGCCGTCATTATCGCTATCAACTGCGTTGTCGTTGATACCATCGCCATTAGCATCAACAAATCCTTTGGCATTGTTTCCATTTCTTGCCTTTGTCCCAGTATAATCAGCATCTTTGCCATTAGGGATTCCATCTCCATCTGAATCTGGGGCATTGTCATTAATACCATCACCATTTGCATCTACAAACGATCTTGATTTTCCATAGCCTTTTACGTCTGCTGAGGAAAATCCCACTGCCAAACCCATAATAAATAGAGTTGCTAAAACCATCGTTAAAGCTGTTTTAACCTTCATTTTTGTTTCTCCTTTCAGTTATAAAAATTATTTTAACCTAAATTGTTTTTACTTCAAAGTCACTTCTATTAATGGCAAATACTATGCCAAATGTTTTTAATATGCTTGTAATCGTTTAATGATGGGCTTCTATGCAAATTTAGCTATTTTTTATCGTAATGGATATGCGACAATTTCGTCGTGATTATTTTTAAATAAAAATATACAAGTCCTTTATTTTATTGCTTTTATCCTATTTCCGACGTTTTTGTCGGTTTATCCGACAATTAAGTCGTTTAATGTTGACAAAATTGTCGCATAAATCTATTATACTATTAAACTATTTATAAGCCGAAATTTCGGAGGTAGAGATTATGCCACTTGATTTAAATATTATAAAAAAAGGCATTATTCAGGCAAGATATGTATTTGCAGTAGCTATTGTCTTTATTATTGTTATGGTTGGAACAGGGCTATATGAACTTTCTTCTAGCAATAAGGACTTGATGAGGGTTTTGCATGAGGAAGCTATGTCCATTTCTGAGGCTATAAGTGTTATGAGTGATAGGGCTTTATTATGCTTTGATAATGCAATATCGCTTTTAAACGTTAAGGCGTTAAACAATGCACATTTATTAGAGATGCTGGATTATTACGGACATCTAAATAAAAAAACGTTAGATGAAATTATTGATAAAAACAATATTAAGCAGGCATTTATATTAAACAAAGATGGTCTTGTCATTTTTGATAAAGACACAGGTCAAGATGTTATAGATAATATAAAATCTGATAGTGATTTTAAACTTCTATTAAGCGGTGCTGAAAAAGAAGCTGTAATTGACTTATACGATGACGAAGGAAACACTTTTCTGTCCGCTGTTCATCGTAGAAAAGGCGGGATCATCGCAGTCATAGCTGATGTCAATGAAATTAAAGAACTTAGGCGATCAATCGGCATCGGGACATTAGTCCAAGCCATCGGCGAAAATGAAGGCATAGAATATATCGTCTTGCAGGACGAAAAGGGAATAATTACTGCGTCTCAAAATATAACTCAAATGAGAAAAATATCAGGCGATAGTTTTTTAGAAAACGCACTTCAAAATAAGGTATCAGATAGTCGTATTTATAATTATGAAGGACGAGATGTCTTTGAAGTTGTAAGTCCATTTTTAATTGATTATAATTCCTATGGTCTTTTCCGAGTTGGTCTATCAATGAAAGAGGCTAACTCTATCAAAGCCAGAAGTTTGCAAAGGTTAATATTGCTGTCTATTGCGTCTGTTGTCTTTGGTATAATTGTTTTAAGTTTTCTTTTAATAAGTCAAAGTTACTCAGTATTAAATAGTGCCTATGAACGCATTCAAATTTATACAGAGACAGTATTAGAAAATATTGCTGATGGGATAATTGTTATTGATGGTAAAAGAAATATCTCAATCTTTAATAAGGCTTCTGAGAAAATTTTTGGAAGACAAGCAGATGATCTTGTAGGCAAACCTATATCCTATCTCGGTTCAGAAATAGAGAAAATAGTTAATAGTGTTTACGATCCTAATTGGAATGCAAATATTTACGAGATTAAATTTAATTCTGATGGGTCAGAAGAGAAACTACTATCATTAAATCTGTCAAGAATTTCCAATCGTAATGATACTTCTGTCATCGCTGTTTTTAGGGATATTACCGAATCAAAAGCTATTGAAGAAAATATTAGACGGACAGAGCAGATGATCGCTATGGGGAAGCTTGCCTCAGCAGTTGCCCATGAGGTTAGAAATCCACTAAACGCTATAAGCATGACAGCACAAAGGCTTGACAGGGAGTTCACTACAACAGAAAAGACTGATGTATATCGTGAGCTTACTCAAATGATAAAAAATGAATCAATGAGGATAAACAAAATTATTGAGGATTTTCTCAAATTTGCGAGACCTCCGAAATTAAATTTGCAACCTGTAAATGTTGACAAATTGTTAGATGATGTTATACTATTGATCACATCACATGCAGAAAAGTATAAAATTAACATAAATAAACAATATTCTGAAATAGGCATAATGAATTTAGATTATGAGCAAATAAAGCAAGCATTGTTAAACCTTTTACTTAACGCTGTTGAAGCTATGCCAGATGGTGGGACGTTGTCAATTAAAGCGTGGAGAGAAGATAATGCAGTGCAGATAGAGATAAATGACACAGGAAAAGGCATTCCTCATGATGTTTTGCCTAGGATATTTGACTTGTATTTTACAACCAAAGATACAGGAACAGGTTTAGGATTGAGCATAGTCCAAAGGATAATCTCGGAACATAAAGGATGGATAAAAGTGGATAGTAAATTGAACATTGGCACTACTTTTAGAATTTACCTTCCGATTGAACATCAAGAGGAGATAAAATGAATAATGGCACAATATTAATCATAGAAGATGATGAACCTCAACTCAGATCGTTAAAGGGATTTCTTGAAAATTTGGGCTTTGATGTTATCGCTACCACATCAAGCGTTGATGGCATAAGGATAGCGAGTGAGCAAGTCATAGACCTTGTTATAACAGATTATAAAATGCCCGTAAAAGATGGTATGGCTGTCCTTAGAGATGTTAAGAATATCAATTCCGAGATCGCAGTGATAATTATAACTGCATTTGGAGATATTGAAACAGCAGTGCAAGCTATGAAGGAAAACGCTTTTGATTTTATCACTAAACCTATAATGCTTGACGATTTAGAGATAACAATAAATAAAGCACTTGAAAGGAAAAGGCTTATTTCAGAAAATAAGGAGTTACGAGAAAAACTTTATGATAAATATCGTTTTGAGGGGATAATATATCAAAGTCCAGAGATGGAAGAGATTCTCAATATTGCAGGCAGATCGGCGAATAGTAAGGCGTCTATCTTAATATTTGGGGAAAGTGGAACAGGTAAAGAGCTTATAGCCAAAGCGATCCATTACGCTAGTCCAAGAAGAGATCAGCCTTTTGTTGTTGTAAACTGTGCTGCATTGAACGAAAATTTGCTTGAAAGTGAGCTTTTTGGACATGAAAAGGGGGCTTTTACTGGCGCGGATAGGCAAAGAAAAGGGCGATTTGAACAAGCCAATGGCGGAACAATATTTCTTGACGAGGTCGGGGATATTCCATTAGCTACGCAAGTTAAATTACTCCGTGTCATTCAAGAACGCAAGTTTGAAAGGGTGGGCGGAAATCAAACAATAGAGGTTGATGTGAGGGTTATATCCGCAACTAATAGAGATTTAGATAAAATGGTCAATGATGGCATTTTCAGGCTGGATTTGTATTATCGTCTTAATGTCATATCAATTAAAATACCACCACTGAGGGAGAGAAGGACTGATATTCTGCCACTTGTAAATCATTTTATCAAAAAGTTCAGCTCTGAAAATAATAAGGAAATTGAGGGCATATCAAAAGAGGCAATGGATATTTTGCTAAAATATGATTATCCAGGGAATGTGAGGGAACTTGAAAATATCATACAAAGGTCAGTTGTTCTATCACGGAATAAAATTCTGACGACTGGTGACCTACCAATTTATATGAAGTCTATCAAAAGTGAAGGTGATCTGAATATTGAAAAAGTGAGAATATCTCTTGACAATGC
>DTPJ01000035.1 GCA_011334435.1 Candidatus Poribacteria bacterium
GATTAGCCCATCCTGTTTTTCAGAGGGCTTGCAATTGCCATTATCATCTATATCATAAGTCCGTTTAACAATGGCAGACATTATATAATTGCCATCAGGATTTTGAGCGGGCAAAAGCGTCCAGACATAAGAATTATTGTTATCTGACATTTGATAACTCCTGAGAATTTTACTGAAAGACTGAAAACTATATCCCAATAAATAATCTTATCAAAAGATTTGTAGTAAAGTCAAGAAGATTTTCATTACCTGATGTATAGTTTATAGACATCGGTAACACCATCTGTATTAATATCTTTTTGGCTATAATATAGTGTCTTTGAGAAAATATTATGTTTTTTTATGGATTCCTGCCCCTGTTTTCACAAGGGACAGGCTTCGTAGGGACAAGCTTCGCGGGGACAAGTTTCACAAGGGGTAAACTGCATCAGGAATCCAGTTTAAAACCTGTATATCAAATAAAAAATTCACAATACTTTATCAAAACTTGCTTAGCTAATAGTGTTACCTATGTCTGTGAACTATACATATTTTGGCGTTTATCGTTTCTATAAACATGGCGCCTTTCGGGACTAGAAACGACATTACCTCACGTTAAAAATAAGGATTTTCCTATACAATTTAATTAAATGGTAAATTGTCCGAACTTATGTCACATCATCAGTTTGAATATCAACTAATCTTTACTGTTACAATACTGAATGCAGGTATATCTACTTTCAGAATATTCTTCTCCAACTTTGCGGTATTATTTGGAATCGGTCTTTCAAGAATATCTGTCTGCATTGCTACCTTATGAGGCTTAACAAGCGATGGATCAAGACAAACAATGGCAGTTGTATCATTCCCATCGTTTTCATAAAGTCTGATCACAATTTCATCAGTATCTTCTGCCTTTTTGATACCTGAAATCATGACATTTTTCGGCTCAATAGAGATAAACGATCTTTCGCTTGGCAATTCGCCTTTATGCACATCAGTTGCGACAACCTCTATGTTATGGTTAAACTCATACCCAACTCTTGCACAATCTGACGGTGTCCAATTGTCGTCATGCGGGATAATAGCGAACTTTATCTCATGTTGACTGATCTCTGGCAGAGGGTCAGGATCATAGCTACTTCGTAACAACGTCAATCTGATTTCGCTTTCGCTGGTATTATGACCATATTTGCTTTCATTGACAAGCGTCAATCCTGCTGAACCTTTGCCATCTATGCGGTCACCCGTTAGATCAACCCATTTTATCGCGGGGACTTCGTCGCCATTAGTCGGTCTCTCAATGAAACCACAGGGAATATCAAATTTCGCTTTATCAGACTTAATAGCTACGGGGAAAGCAACTTTTAGCATTGGAACGCCAATATCAGGGGCGCCTCTTTCAAGCCACATTGTATTAAGGACAAAATCAACTCTTGGCACGCCAGCTTTAAGTGAAATATCAAGTGTAAATCGGGAATCGTTGAGTTTATGATGAACTCTTATCGTCCCAAGATATGGTCCCTTTTGGATCATTTCAACTTTAACAGCCTGATCAATGTCCATTTGTTTTGCTATTTTGCCGATCTCCCATGCAGTCATACCGTGTGGTTCTTCAAGTAACCATTGCAGGACACCGATTCTCTTCCCAGATGGCACTAAGTCAAAGCCAGATCGTTTATCTATAAGTGATGAGATTGCACCAGCCTTTTCGTCCACTTCAAGCCTGAAAAATTCGTTTTCAATTACATTTGATCCGCTTGTTTTGACCGCTGATTCTGATGTATTTGGAGAATCTGTATGAGTGATCGTATATACGCGATAGCCAACTGGTGGCAATTCTTTTGCGGGGAAGGCGATCGTCGCAAAGCTATGCCCCCAATAACCACCACGTCCTATGATCTGTGCTGGTAACTGCTTTCCATCAGGCGAGATAACCTTTAAGCGATCATCTTGAATATGCTTATCCCAAACAGTGACAACAGCTAATTCATCTCTTTTCCAAGGATTTGGATTATAGATCAAAAACGGCTCTGCGGAGACCGCACCACCGCTAAGTGCAGAGACTTTTCCCATGTTGCTTTCATAACCAGCACCAGCACCTATGCCAGGTCCTACTTTTGCACCGATCATATTGCATGTAGAGATGTTTTCAGCAAAAGTTGTATCAACTCTTTTAGCAAGTGTCCTTAGAGTTCTGGTCTTTACCATACTGGTTCTCGCCAAAGTCTCTTGGAAAAGACCCTGAGCGTATTCATAAGTAGCATGGACACCTGATCCGGGCAATATATCATGGAATTGATTAAACATTGTATTACGCCAACCTATCCATAAATCTTTGGAAGGATAGGGCATATCAAGCAATCGTGATCCGATAACTGCAAGCGTTTCTGCCTCTACAAGGCGATTTTCACCGTATCTGTTAGCTCTTTTGACATTGCTTTGTGATGTATAGCAACCTTGAAACACAAAATTTAACTCATCATCAACGACGGGCAAGTTATCAGGGATTTTGTGTTCAATAGCGGAGAAAAATTCCTCAGTAGTGCTTAGCTTGACTTTTGGATAAATTCGCCATGAATTCATATCAAGTGCAGTCATAAGGTCTCGTCTGGTAGGACCTCCGCCATGATCGCCGACACCATAGACAAATAGATATTCTTTAAGACCAGTTGCTTTTTCAAAATCAAATATCAACCTCGTCAAATCAGGAGTTATTTCGCCATTATACCAAAGCACAGCATCGTCAAACGCGAGAACTCTTGATTTGTCTGGACTTTGCCACCAGAATAGTCTATGTCCTTTTCCTCCGCGACAGAAATAATAGAATTTTACGCCTGCTTTCGCTAATATACCCGGCAAAGTGTGCGGATGACCGAATAGGTCTGGTTCCCAATCAATTTTGACTTTATCTAACTCAAAGCCAAATTCCTCTCTCATAAACCGTTTTGTGTAAAGCAGATGCCTGCATAGTATCTCTCCAGAAGCGATATTTTCTTCACATTCAACCCAAGTATTAGCGGTCACTTCCCATCTGCCCTCTTTGATCCTTCTACGTATCATCTCATAGACTTCAGGTAGATATTCCTTCGCTGCAAGATAAGTAGATGCTTGACTTTGAGAGAATTTGAAGTCTGGAAACTCGTCCATAAGCCTATCAACAGTTGAGAATGTGTCATTTGTCACACTGACAGTTTCGGGCCAATTCCACATCCAATTCATATCTATATGAGCATGACCGACGCAGTAGATAGTATATTCCTTCAATGCCTCACCGATAGGAGCTAAAAGGTTTTCTGCATTTTCCACTGCTGATTTCATATCTGGGCTGGTTTTTCGGCTTTCCATCTTAACATGTTCCAATGCCTTATCAATAAGCGGTCCCCATGCTGGTTTATTCTCTGGTTTTGCGTCAATATATCTCTGCGCGATCCGTATCTCATGCGAAAATCTATCAAAATCTTTATTGTCTCCGACAACTGCTTTTATTGATTCCAAAGTCTTTTCTATGCTTGCTAAGTCACTCATTGCTGTCCTCCTACTTATACGTTCCAATCTCTAATCCACGATCTACAAAATATTTATATGTTTTATAATCTACGGTATTGGGGATGCTATGATCACTATATAAAATGTATCCACTGCCTTCCATAGCGATAGGAAGCTTTTTTTGTAATTCTTCTTCTACTTTGTTAATGTCATTGGTTTCTAGGATACGGACATCCATTCCTCCGCAGAACGCTATTTTATCGCCATAATCCTTTTTGAGTTTGATCAAGTCCATACCTGCTTTAACTTCCATCGCTTGTAAGCAATCCATTCCAGCTTCAATCAATCCTGGGACAAGCGGTTCTACATATCCGCAAGAATGGACAACGACAGGCAGATCATAACTATGGGCAAAATCAAAGGTCTTTTTGTGTGCAGGCCAAACTATCTCTTTATACATCTTTGGTGACATAAACGGTTTGCCCTTAAATCCCATATCCTCGTAGAAAAACACCCCATCAGGTTTTCCGCCTTCTGATATAAGTATCTCATAGCATTTTATTATTAAATCCGCATAGACGTTGCACATATCACGCACCCAATCAGGGTCAAGAGCCATACCGATCAGCATATATTCGTGTCCACAGACGGGATGGATGCATTCAAAGACATTTACTCCGTTTATGAAGAAAAATAGGTCTCTCTCGTGTGACCATTTGAGTGCATTAGCATATCCTTCAACATTGACACGTTTTCTGACAGTGCTATCATCGGTTAATTTCGGTCTGATCTGTTCTTCCCAACCTTTTCGGTCTTGAACCTCAAAGAACACATGTTCAGGTGTCCCTGCTTTATGCTTCCACCATTTCAGATGAGCACCGTTAGCATTACGGACTAATCGCCATTCATCAGTTTCCTCTAAGACTTTTTCTGTATAGTCAAGTTCTGCTGCCATGTTAGGCCAACCACCTTGACGATAATCAAATCCAAAATGGTCATCGGGCGATTCATTTGGTCCAAGATAGCCTTCATTACGCCAACGTTGTATAGTTTCACCCCAAAAGCTTTCACTTAGACCAACGCGGTCTACTGGTTTTCTTCTTAATATATTGCTTATTCTTTCAATGCTCGTCATTTTTTCCATAAAAATTCTCCGATCGTAAAAAACTGAGGTAAAGAAACTATCCAGTTTTTTCAATATAAAAACCACTATTGAATATTTTTAGGACTGAAACTCATCAGGATTCGCTCAATTTGAGGACCAAGCGTCTTGCGTGTCTTTTTGGTAAATGAACTTGTCAACTTGTATGCGGTTTTATCAGATAAGACAAATATCTGCTCTTGGTATAGACGTATATTTTCCGCAGGATACCAGCGAAAAACGATCTTATAGGCAGGAAAGCCGTTTGAAAGGCTTATTTCATCTTGTTTGAGGAGAATAAAACTTTTTAAGCTATTTCCCAAAGACTCAATTTGAATATCCGCATACTTCTTGACAGTATCGCAGTTAATACCATATTCTACGCTAATTATTATGTTATGCTGGATTCCGTCATCTATAGGTCCATAAAGCGTATGTATAGTGTTATCATTCCAACCTTCAGGTTGACTGATAGAAAAATTATTGCCATAATACCTACGATTAGGGTCTATAGCTTGAGTATTTTCGTCCTGATTAGTTTCTTTTTTTCTAAATAACATAGTTTACACTCCTTTGATACTATTATGACATTTCTATATTTTGTTGTCAATGATTATTTACCTTGGAGAGACTGTATTAATTTAGTAGGTAATTCAAAGTAATCAGTTCCTTAATGGGTGGTGTTAGAAATTCCCTAGAAATTCCCCAACTATATTTTCAAAAGGATAAGAATGTGGTAAGATAATAGTGAGTCCCCTTGGGGTTCTCTTTTCTTTTTTTCTTTTCTCTTATTAA
>DTPJ01000290.1 GCA_011334435.1 Candidatus Poribacteria bacterium
GGCTCAATATGATAATGGTCTCCTGTATGTATACTGATCGCTTCAATATCAGACTGTTCGCAGATTTCGTCAGCAGATAGATAGGCTCTATCAATCCCAAAACGTTTTGACACATATTCAAGTCTTTCGGGATTTCTGTCACAAACCGCAGTTATCTCGGATTTCCCGACTCTGAGATGTGCTTCTATATGACCTATGCAATTATGCCCTAAACCAATAAAGCCAACTTTGATCATCATTACCCCCTAATATTTAGGCACTTGTTTTGCGTCATCAGAGACCTGAAAATATGATATGCTCTTTGGAAAACCAAAAATTGAACGAAATATGTTGTTTGGAAAACTCTTTGCTAAATTGTTGTAATTGGAGACAGCCTCGTTATAACGTTTGCGTTCAACAGAGATGCGGTTTTCTGTCCCTGCAATCTCGTCGCCTAACCGAATAAACATAGTATTTGATGAAGTCATCGGATCGTTCTGCATTGTGGTCATCAATTGCTGAACTAATGAACTAAGCGTGTCTTCCAATTTTTTCTTATCATCAAAATTCTTTGACTCTTTAATCTCTTTGATGACTGAACTAATAGACTCTATGATTTTTTCATCATGGATAGCAGATGTTTTTGCAACAGCGATAAGATTTGGAATTAGATCATGTCTGCGTTGAAGGACATTTTCAAGTTGTGCGCGCTTTTCCTCAACTATGGACATTTGCCCGTTAAGCATATTATAGACGCTTACCGCCATAATAATAACGATAAACGCCAGTATCGCCAAAGGAATGCCTATCCAAATTAGCATCTTCTTTTTTCGTTTGGTCTTTTCCCGTTGCTCCGATTTCAGTTGTTGGATAGCTTTATCAATAAATTCTTGTGATATGCCGACTTCCTCTGCACCTGCTTTTAGGTCTGATCTGTTAATGCTCTGTCTTTCTAAATCAGCTTCTTGTTGTAATTTTGATGCTCTTTCAAGGATAGCCTCAACTTCCTTATCAGTATATTTTTCTTGTGATAATTTTTGTTTTATGTCTTCCATATTTTACTCCGTATTTACCAGCTTCTGCCAGCTCCTCCGCCACCTGAACTGCCTCCGCCAAATGATCCTCCGCTAAATCCGCCTCCACTAGAAGAACCCCATCCCCCAAAACCTGAGCTTCTGGAACTTCCCTTTGACAATTGCGATGCAGTGAAAATCAGCAGAGGGGCAATGTTGGAACGTTGCCTGCGCGGGATTTTGTGCTTTTCGGCGTCTTTATAGCCACACTTTGGATAACGGCAAACACGAATGATTTCCTCTAATCCATCTCGCTCATAAGTAGGCTCTCGGATTGTGTGTTCAGTGACATAAAGTGTGCGATGATTGCATTTTGGGCAATTTTCATAACCACTCATATATTTAACCGATCGCTTGATCTCACAGGTTTGACAGTCATCACAACGCCAAACACGATAATTTATACTTCCAAGGTCTTCCTCTATTCTTTGATCAACTGATAGATAAGCATCATCTTCTTTTTCAGAAAGAAGACGCATCTTTTTGCCACATTTCTTACAATATCGCACAAATGAACGTCTTATCACAAATACTGCAACTAATAGTATCGTTAATGGTATTACAAATCCAAATAAAGTCTGCAAAAAACTTACAAATGGGCTTTTTTCTTGTTTCTGAGGCACAATTTCATTGGATGGTGAAGGCTGAAAGGTATCTGTCATATCGCTTTCTATTGCCTCTGCCATAGCTTGGACGCCGTTAAGAATGCCTTTGCCGAAATTGCCTTCCTTAAATTTTGGGATAACGTATTTGTCCAAGATTTCGCCTATTTTCCCATCTGTCAAGATTCCTTCTGTCCCATATCCCGTCTCAACCTCGATCCGTCTTGCGTCCATCACAAGAAGCACTAATACGCCATTGTCTTTGCCTTTCTTGCCAATACCCCAAAGATTGAAAAGTTTAACTGCAAAATCCTTTGGTGTCAAATCACCAGCACTTTTAATAGTGACAACTGCGATCTCCGCTGATGTCTTTTTCTCCAATTGGTCAATTAGATCGTTGATCTGCGACTCGTCTTCATCGCCTATAACATCTGCCATATCACTGACCCATTTGTTATAGGTTTGCTTTGGATTTATGATCTGTTGCGGAGTTTCACCGAAACTGATCAAGCAAAAACCTATAAGGAAGACAATTATAAAGAAGAATTTCATTCATAATCACCCTTTTCAGATTCGTCTTTTGAATTATTTACAAAATATCCTTCAAGAATTCCCAATATCTTTTCTACTCCGTTTTTCAGTGCATCGTAAATTTTGCCCTCTTTAAGCAAAGGCACTACATGGTCGTCAAGAACCTGTCCCGATTCAACATCAGAGATTATATGCTCATAAGAATATCCTACCTCAGATTCAATCCGTCGTTCTGAGAGTGCTAATAATATCATTACCCCTGCATTTTTTTCTCTGCCAATATCCCAGCGATTAAAAAGCCAAAAAACATATTCAGAAGGTTTGATAGGTTTAGTAGATTTTAGAGTTACAATTACTATTTCTCCGCCATATTTTTGATAAAATTCTGATAGCCTATCCTCAAACCATTTCCTTTCCTCATCAGACAGGACATTAGCGAAGTCATTTATGAAGCCCCTTCGTTTTGGTGGATGTTTAATTTTCTTGTCAAGTTGACGAATATGAAAACCGCATCCATTGCATTCTGGGATCATATCTGTCACAATTAATCCACATCGTGGGCATTTCATATTCATAGCTCCGTCTGGTTTTTATTCAAAAACGCTATTACTTCTTTTCTTACCTGTCTAAAATCAGTGATTGACGACTTAACAATCTGCTCAATGAAGGATTTACAACGATTCAGCTCTTTTTCTGTGATCATTTCAGATTTGCCATGTTCCTCTGCTATTTTTTTGATCAGAATAGAGTCTCCATGCTTGATAAATCTGTCTGATTTTTCGTCCCAAGTGAATAATAAATTGTGTTTGCCAACTTTGATATTGCTTTCGTAAAGTGCCGATACCCTACGTTTATATCCCATTCCATCGCGCATTAATTTCATAAATAATATCAGATCAAGTTGATTAAAATCGCTCTCAGAGACGCCTAATTCCCTTGAAACAAGCGTTCCATAGATTTCGTCAATTGTATCTGCATGGATGCAAGATGCGATTCTGCACCCATAGTTCATCAGGTTAAAGAGTTGACCGACATATTTTCCCCAGAGATAACCGTACCAATGTCCGCTTCCTATTTCGTGGCATAGAATACATAGTTTATCTGTTCTTTTTCCGTTCAATATGTTATTTATCTCTGTAACGACAGATGGACTACTTGTTGTAACAATTCTAACACCGGGAGTTAGAAATGTCAACAAACAAGCCATAAGTGTAGTTTTCCCTGCGTTTCCCGGTCTTGCGGAAGTTAAGAAAGACGCACCATTTGATATGGCATAAAGACAAAATGCGCTCATCTCTATATCAATAGTGTTTGCGTTAATAAGATCAACGATGCTAAGCGTCCTGCCTCTTTGGCTTAACCCTTCAATTTCATCAAGGTTATTTTCCTCAAAATCCATATTTTCCCTCTCAAATTTAAAATAGGCTCAAAGTCTCAAATTATCAAGGTTCATTTCTGCCATTAGTTTTTGAATCTCAAAAGATGATAATTTCGTTTACCTGTGCGAATGACAGCTATATGTGTTGACGCAAGCGATTCTCTTGTAATGATAAAGTCAGGGTCGGATACTCGCTTGTTGTTCAGATAGACGCCTCCACCAGCGATAAGCCTCCTTGCAGCTGATCTTCCATTAGCTATATTGCTCATGACCATAGCATCAATGATAGAAATTCCCGTTTCTATGGCATTTGCGGGCATCTCCGTTGACGGAACATCTTTAAAAATGCCCTCTAACATCTCATCTGATACATCTGATATTTCCTTACCAAAGAGTATTTCGGAAGTTTTAACTGCAATATCGGCTTGTTCCGCTCCATGAACAAATTTTGTCACCTCATAAGCGAGGGCTTTCTGTGCTTTTCTTTCCTCTGGCTCTTTTTCTACGCTTTCGGCAAGCTCATCTATATATGAAAGGGGAAGGAACGTAAACCATTTGAGATATTTGATAACATCTTTATCATCAACATTTATCCAATATTGATAGAATTCATAAGGCGATGTTAAATTGGGATCAAGATAAATAGCTCCCTTTTCAGTCTTGCCCAATTTTTGACCAGATGCAGTTGTTATAAGTGGAAATGTCGCGCCATAAGCCTGAGCGCCTTTAATTCTCCGTATTAACTCAATTCCAGCAGTTATATTGCCCCATTGATCACTGCCTCCAAATTGGACAATACAGTTATGTTTTTCAAACAAATGGAGAAAATCCGCTGACTGCAAAAGCATATAGCTAAATTCTGTAAATGATATTCCCTCGCCAATTTCCATTCTACGTTTGACAGATTCCTTAGCTAACATTTCGCCGACACGAAAATGTTTTCCGATGTCTCTGAGGAATTCAATCAGACTATACTTAGTTAGCCAATCAGCGTTATTGATAATCATAACAGCGCCAATATCAGGATTTTCAGGCTTAAGTAATCTCTCAATCTGAGATCTAACAGCGTTAGCATTTCTTTCAAGGGTTTCCTGCGAAAGTAGGACGCGTTCTTCTGATTTTCCGCTGGGGTCTCCGATCATGCCTGTTCCACCACCTAATAGACCGATTGAGATATGACCGCACCTTTGGACATGGGAAAGGGCAATTAACGGAAGCAAATTTCCCACGTGTAAGCTTATTGCAGAGGGATCAAATCCGACATAGCAAGTCACTTTCTCTCTTTCAAATATTTTACTCAGTTCATCGTCGGAGACCTGTTCAATAAAACCGCGTTCTTCCAGCACTTTGAAAGCATTTTTAAGCATAACATATCCTCCAAAATTAAAAAGCCCACCTATCAAGTATAACCGATATGTGGGCTTTGGAAATCGTTTATTTTTGGGTTAAAATTTTGTCTCTATGCCCACTATCAACCGCAATAATAGTAATAAAAGTTTGATCGCAGTATGATAGCAGGTATTAAGTTTTCTCGGACTATTATTACATTGTGAGATAGATATATTTTAATTTTAGCAAAGTCCATTATTGAACACCTAATTATCGTCTAATATAACAGAAAAAGCATTTTATCTCACTTTAACAATTAATGATATTCTACCATAGAAATATTTTTGTGTCAAGATTTTCTGCTGAACATGCGAGACTGTATTAATTTAGTAGGCAACAAAAAAGCCATCTGTTATAATATACTCTGTATTATATAAGTATTATAATAAACAAAACAAAGGAGAAACAGATGGCTGATAATATTATAAAACAAGATGACCACATAAGGCAA
>DTPJ01000797.1 GCA_011334435.1 Candidatus Poribacteria bacterium
GCCCATAGCTCAGTTGGATAGAGCGACGGACTTCGAATCCGTAGGCCGAAGGTTCGAGACCTTCTGGGCGTATGAGTAATTTTATTGTGCAATTTTATAATATGGGCTGTTAGCTCAACCGGCAGAGCAACTGACTCTTAATCAGTAGGTTGGAGGTTCGATTCCTCCACAGCTCACCATTTTTGGTGATCAGTAATCAGTGATAAGTGATCAGTGATGACCATTTGGGAATATTAACTGATTACTGTTCACTGTCTACTGATCATTTTTTGTATATGGGCGTTTTATATATGGGCGTGTGTTGGAACTGGTAGACAAGGCAGACTTAGGATCTGTTGAGTTAACGCTCGTGTGGGTTCAACTCCCTCCACGCCCACCATCTCGGTAACACAAGGTAAATAGATAACTTAGACAAAATTTTAGTTATTGTAGTGACTAAAAATATCTCCTAAAATAGGAAAAGCAAACCTTTATATTTTCAGATGATATGTTAAAATTATTCAAAATGACAAAAGATCGGGAGGTATCCAATTGAAAGTTGATATTCAAGATGCAGGCTTAGGAAAGAAGATAATCAGAATAGAAATTCCACCAGAGGAAGTAAATGCTGAGTTTGAGAAGGCTTATGAAGAAGTCCGAAAAAACATAGATGTTCCCGGATTTAGAAAAGGCAGAGCACCTAAAAATATACTTCGGTTACGATTCGGAGAATATATAAGAAGTGAGGTTATAGAAAAACTTGTTCCTCCTGCTTATGAAAAGGCTATTGAAGACTCAAATTTAGATATTGTGGGGTCTCCCGATATTTATCCACCAATAGAGCAATCAATTTTTAGCACCGATGCAGAATTGCAAGATGAGTTAGATAAAGAGGAAATTCCCGAAATACTCAAACAAGAATTCCAGAAAAATAACATAACAATTTCAGATAAAGCAGTTGTATCAGTTACTACCGCAGGCAAAAAGTGGATGCTTATTGATGGACGAAAAAGATATATTATCAGCAAAAATAATGGCACTACATTCGTTCAGCCTGACGAGCTTTTGGCAAAAGAAAACGAACCGCTTATATTTGAGATCAGCGTTGATGTAAAACCACCTATAGAAATTCCAGATTATTCGCTATTGGAAATAGATAAGGGCGACGTTAATGTTACTGAGGATGATGTTAAAGAATATATAGAATCGCTTAGAGAGCAATCCGCAATCTATGAGCCTATAGAAGACCGTCCAGCACAAGAGGGCGATAGTGCAGTTTTTAATTATAGAATTACCTACGAAGATAAAACTAAATATTCTCAAAGCGATATATCAATTGATATAGGCAAAGCAGATGAGGATATTAAATTTAAGGAGATACATCAGGCATTAATCGGTATGAAACCGGGTGAAGAAAAAGACATTACTTTTACATTGCCGGAGGATTTCTCTGATCCTGAACTTGCTGGAAAAGAAGTAAGTTTCCATATAGAGTTGAAGGGTATTTATAAAAAACAGCTTCCAGAGCTTAACGATGATTTCGCCAAAGAAAGAGGGTCAGAAAATCTTGAGCAATTTACAGCTAAAACATGGAACGAATTGGTAGAAACCAGAAGGAGAGAAAAAAGGGAAAATCAAGAGGCTGAGCTAATGAATCAATTGATGGAGAAAATTCAAATTGACGTTCCAGAGTCTTTAATTGAATCAAGAGTTAAAAATTTAACTGAAGGTTCTAGAGAACATGCACTTACCGAGAAAGAAATCAACGATCTCAGAGATTTTTCTGCAAAAATGATTAAGAGAGAATGGATAATCAATGAGATAATTGAGCGAGAGGATATAACCGTAAATGATGAAGAGATTGAAATAGAAATACAACGAATGGCAATCAGTAGAGGCAAAGACCCCCAAAAATATAAAAGTCAACTTGAAGCTACAAATCGTATTAACGAATTGAAGGGTAATATGCTAATGGAAAAAGTGTTTAACTTCTTAATTGAAAAGGCTTCTGTTAAAAAAGGCTTAATTGTCTAATCATTAATCTAAACAGTTTAGGAGGGATAGGCTATGGGTTTGATCCCTATGGTTATTGAAACTACCGCGCGCGGAGAGCGTGCTTATGATATATATTCAAGGCTTTTGAAAAATAGAATAATTATTATCGGTTCTGAAATAGAGGATAATTTAGCGAATTCGGTTATAGCACAATTATTGCATCTTGAACAAGAAGACCCTGATGCAGATATAAGCATCTATATTAATAGCCCTGGTGGAGTGGTCTCTTCTGGTTTAGCTATCTATGATACAATGCAATTTATACGACCTGACGTTTCTACATGGTGTATGGGAATGTCTGCTAGTATCGCTGCTGTTTTATTAGCTGGAGGAACTCGCGGAAAACGTTATGCCTTGCCACACTCGTCCATGTTGATCCATCAACCTATGGGAGGAGTTTATGGACAGGCAACCGACATTAGAATTCGTGCAGATGAGATCGTCAGGATCAGAAAAGAGATAAATAACATTCTCTCTAAACATACTGGACAACCAATAGAAAAAATTGAAGCTGATACTGAGCGAGATTTTTATATGACCGCCGAACAGGCAAAAGAATATGGGCTTATAGATCAAATAGTAGAAAGCAGAACAAAGTAAATATTGTAAAAATAAAAGTAAATAAAAATAATTATAATAATTTAGTAATGAGGAAAAGATGCGATATAAATCTAATGATGAGGAATTTTTTCACTGTTCATTTTGTGGTCGTAGCCAAAACGAAGTTCAACTTCTGATAACAGGGCAAGACCCAGACGTTTGTATATGCAATGACTGTGTAGAAGCGTGTAAGGAGAGGATATTAGAATCACGTCAAGTTGATCTTGATATTAAACTTCCTCTCCCGATGGATATTAAAAAATCTCTTGATGAATATGTTATTGGTCAAGAAAAAGCGAAAAAAACTCTTGCAGTAGCTGTTTATAACCATTATAAACGTATAATACTTGGGCAAAAAAATGACGATGTAGAGATAGAAAAGAGCAATATTCTCCTAATCGGACCCACAGGCACAGGAAAAACACTACTTGCTAGGACACTTTCAAAACTTTTGCATGTCCCATTTACAGTAGTAGATGCTACAACGCTAACAGAGGCAGGATATGTTGGTGAAGATGTTGAGAATATAATACTAAAACTCATTCAATCAGCTAATTATAACGTAGCAAAGGCGGAAAAAGGCATAATTTATATAGACGAAATTGATAAAATTGCACGCAAAAGCGAAAATCCATCAATAACAAGAGATGTCTCTGGTGAAGGTGTTCAGCAGGCTTTATTGAAAATTTTAGAAGGGACAATAGCCAATGTTCCCCCACAAGGTGGGCGAAAGCATCCTCAACAGGAATTTATACCTGTTGATACTACTAACATACTTTTTATCTGTGGCGGGACTTTTGTTGGATTAGAGAATATAATTGGACAACGTATAGGCAAACAAGGTATGGGATTTGGTGCCGATATTCAACGCAAGAATGAAAAGAAAATAGGTGAAATACTCTCCGAGGTTCAACCAGAAGACCTATTAAAATATGGCTTTATCCCTGAATTCGTTGGACGTTTGCCCGTTATTGCCACATTAGATCAATTAGACAGAAACGCACTTATAAGCATACTTACTGAGCCAAAGAATGCGATAACTAAGCAATATTCTAAGTTTCTTGAAATGGAAAATGTTAAGCTTGAATTTACTGAACAGGCTTTGTCTGCAATAGTTGATAAAGCTATCAAAAGGGATACTGGCGCAAGGGGGCTGAGGGCTGTCGTTGAGGATGTTATGCTGGATATTATGTATGAACTGCCATCTAAAAATGGCGTAACTAAATGTGTTATCACTGATAAAGTCATAAACAAACAAGAACAACCAATTTTAATTTACGATAACGCTGCATAGAAAAAGTTAAAAATTCAAATGTCACAAGAAATTTTTACTTTAAATTTTAACCATTAACTTATCTTACTGATAGGAAGTATTTAGCTATGATGAGGAATAAAAATTCAATAGAACGAATAATTAAATCCAAGCAGGTTATACTTCCCATCTTACCTCTTCCAGAAAAAGTTATATTTCCAAATATGACACATCCTCTCCATGTTGTCAGAGAGAGGTCTGTAAAAGCCCTAAAATTTGCCATTGAACACGATAGCGAAATAATTTTGATCACAATGAAGAATGCAGTGGATAATCCCGGAATAGATGATCTATATAGCGTTGGCACTCTGGGAAGGATTCCACAATGGCTTGATCCAAAGGATGGAAGCCTAAAAGTATTCGTTACAGGTATTGTCAGAGCAAAAATATTACAGATCTTCCGAGATGGCGAGTTCTCAAGAGCATTAGTGGATTTAGACACAGAAAAAGTTGAGAAAGATGCGGAAGTTCAAGCACTTATAAACAATCTTTTATCATCTTTAAGAGATTTTATTAATACAACTAAGAAACTCCCTCCCGAAGTTTTAAGCGAAATAGAGGATATAGCTTCTCAAGACGATCCTGCACTTCTTGCTGATGCAGTAGCACGCAGTTTTTCACCGCCAATGGCTTCACCGATCGTAGATTTTCGCATACAGCAAGAAATACTAAATATGATTGACATTAAGGATAGATTGCGGAAAGTTATTGAGGTGCTTAAATTCCAAATTCAGATATTTAATATAGAAAAAGATATTGATGGCAGGATACAAGAACAATTTACCAAGCAACAGAAAGAATATTATCTCAATGAGAAGCTAAAAGCTATTCAAAAGGAATTAGGACGTGATGCACAAGGCACCGCAGATATAGATGAGTTGAGGAAAAAGATAAAAGACGCTAAGATGTCAAAAGAGGCAGAAGAAAAGGCTCTCAGAGAGCTTGAACGTCTTGAACAGATGCCGATAATGTCTGCGGAAGCAAGCGTTATAAAAAATTATATTGATTGGCTTGTCTCAATGCCATGGTCAATAACTACTGACACAACGATAGATATAAATGAAGCAGAAAGGATATTAGACGAAGATCATTATGGTCTGGAAAAACCTAAGGAACGCATTCTTGAATATCTTGCTGTCTTAAAACTTGTCAAAAAGATAAAAGGACCGATACTTTGTTTCGTAGGACCACCGGGCGTCGGTAAGACATCGTTGGCAAAATCAATAGCAAGAGCAACAGGAAGAAACTTTGTCCGCATGTCTCTTGGCGGAGTTAGAGATGAAGCAGAAATTAGAGGACATAGACGCACTTATATAGGTTCTATGCCCGGAAGGATAATTCAAGGTATAAAAAAGGCAAAATCACGTAATCCGTTATTCTTACTTGATGAAGTTGATAAGATGAGCATGGATTTTCGCGGAGACCCTTCCGCTGCCCTTCTTGAAGTTCTTGACCC
>DTPJ01000504.1 GCA_011334435.1 Candidatus Poribacteria bacterium
AGCGGTGATAAGATCAGAACTTACAATGTTCTGAGGCATCTTTCACGTAGACATTCAATTTCCTTTGTATCATTTATCCAATCTCCCGAAGAAATCAAATACATAGAAAAGATCCAAAATTTCTGTAATAATGTTTCAACAGTCAGATTTAATAAAATCCAAGCTTATAGTAACTGCATTTTGAATTCCTTATCAGGAGAACCTTTTCAAGTTGCATATTGGCATTCTCCAAAGATGCAAAAGACCATAGACAGACTTGTGGATAAAAATGGTTTTAATCTTGTTCATGTTCAGTTTTTTCGTATGGCTCAATACATAGTGAAATACAATGACAAGCCGAAAATTTTAGATTCTGGAGATTCTTTTTGGTTAAATCTTAGCAGACGCTCAAAATTAGACAGAAGCCTAGCATGGCCTCTTCTTAAATTGGAAGCAAGCAAGGTCAAAGTATATGAAACACAAATCGCCAAAAAGTTTGATCATGTAACTATGGTTTCGCCATTGGATATGCAATGCCTACTTTCAAATGACAGTGATCTGAATATATCAGTAGTACCTATGGGTGTTGATATTGATTATTATCAGCCTAGATCATATAATTATGAAACAAATTTGCTTTTTACTGGAACGATAAGGTATTTCCCAAATAAAGATGCTGTTTTATACTTTTATAGCCAGATATTTCCTTTGATAAAAAAAACTATTCCAAATGTAAAATTCTATGTAGTTGGTAATTATCCTCCAAAAAATATTTTGAGATTAGCATCAAATGGCGATATAATTGTAACAGGTCATGTGGAAGATGTAAGACCTTATTTTGATAAGTCAGCGGTTTTTGTCTGTCCTTTGCGATCAGGTTCAGGAATGCAAGCTAAAATATTGGAAGCAATGGCTATGGGGGTTCCCGTTGTTACGACTTCTATCGGCGCAACTGCATTAGAAGCTGTTGATGGGAAAGATATAATAGTGGCTGACGATCCAAAAAGTTTCTCCGAAAAAGTTATAGAGTTAATAAAAGATAGAGACTTTCGCAATTATATTGCAAAAAATGCAAGAAAATTAACGGAGGAAAAATACGAATGGTCAGCCATTGTCCAACGTTTTGATGAAATATATGAAAATGTAAAAACAATGGAGATGAAATGACAAAAAAAGTATTAGCTTATCGGATTGGATGGGTTTTAGCGGATATTTTACTTGTCAATTTAGCAACATTTTTGGCATATATGATACGTGGGCTTCTCTATTCAGATGAACGATGGAAAAGTCTTATGATGAATGAATATGCTAATATGTTCTGGTTGATCTTGACTGTTGTTACAGTGGTTCGTATAGGCACTTTCTTTGTTTTCAAATTGTATAAGCCTGTTTGGAGGTATGCAAGCGTTGGCGAATTTGTAAATATTGTAAAAGCAGTAACACTTGGTTCTGCAATTTTTATCGTTGCGATGTTTATATCAAGGCAGATATTTTACTCGCGAGGTGTTGTTGCAATTGATTGGGCTTTAAACTTGATTTTTATCGGTTCTACAAAGTTCGCAAGCAGGATAATAAACGAATACCGACCACTTTTGTCAAGAGGTCCTGAGACTAAAATGTTGATCTTTGGTGCTGGTTCTGCTGGACAAAGTGCCTTACGAGAAATGCGAGAAAATAGAGAAAAAAATTATCGCCCTATCGGATTTATTGACGATGATCCAGAAAAAGTCGGTAAAAGCATACAAGGAATTGATGTCCTTGGCACAACCAAAGATATTCCTGAAATTATCCGCAAATCAGGAGCAAAAGAAGTCCTTGTTGCAGTAAATTCCATTCCAGAAAGCAAGCTAAAAGAATTATCTGATCTATCCAATTCTAGCGGGGCAAAGGTTAGCGTCCTACATGGAATTCGTTCTTTATCATCTCCCAGTGACATCCCAGAAAAAATATTAGTGATTGGTGGAGCAGGTTATGTTGGTTCCGTTATGGTTAGAAAACTGCTTCAAAGAGGATATAAGGTCAAAGTCCTTGATTCCTTAATCTATGGTGGGCAACCTATTAGTGATCTTTATAATAATCCTAACTTTGAGTTGATCGTTGGCGATCTCAGACATGTTGAGACTATTGTCCATGCTGCAAAGGGTGTAGATGCGATCATCCATCTTGGCAGTATCGTTGGGGATTCTGCCTGCCAGCTTGATCCAGAGTTTGCGTTAGAGGTCAATTCAATTGCTACAAAGATGATAAAATCCGTATGTGTGGGATTTGGAATAAAACGTTTTCTTTTTGCATCAACTTGCAGTGTATATGGTGCAAATGACGATATTCTTGACGAAAATTCCGAAATAAACCCCCTGTCAGTCTATGCAAGGTCAAAAGTATATTCTGAAAGGGCATTATTAGACGGAAACGGGGATTTCTCGCCTACAATCTTTCGTATGGCTACTGTTTTTGGTCTTTCATATAGACCAAGGTTTGATTTAGTCATAAACCTATTGACTGCAAAAGCTGCTGATGGAGAGAAAATAACAATATTTGGTGGGCATCAGTGGCGACCATTTGTTCATGTCAATGACGTAGCTAAGGCTTTTATCAGATGTTTGGAATCACCTTTGGAAAAGGTTGCTTATCAAATATTTAATGTCGGTGACGATTCTCTAAATTATCAAATAGCAGAAATAGGTAGAATAATTTCCGAAGTTGTTCCGAACTCATATATTGAACATCAACAAGATTTAACCGATCAACGCAATTATCGTGTGTCGTTCAAAAAGATAAGGACAATGCTTAACTTTAAATGTGACAAAACTATCAAAGATGGCGTTATAGAGATAAGAGATGCAATTCAATCTGGAAAAATATCTGATTATCGTGATGCATTGTTCAGTAACTATCTTTGGCTTGAAAAGCAACGAGAAAAAAGAGAGATCGTCTTCAATAACTCGCATTACGAATAGCTTATTATGATCTATAGAAATATATCACTATGCTTAAACGCATTTTTGACATCTTATTTTCTTTATTCGCTTTAATTTTACTTTCCCCTCTTTTTCTTATTTTGTCTATAATAATAAAAATATCATCTCCAGGTCCTGTGTTCTATAAAGGAAAAAGAATGGCTAAGGGAGGCGGAATATTTTATATGCACAAGTTCCGTAGCATGGTCGTTAATGCTGACAAATTTGGGACAGACCTCACAAAGTATGAAGACAAGCGAATAACGAAGATTGGAAAGTTCCTTCGCAGAACGAAATTAGATGAATTGCCAAATCTTATTGACGTCCTCAAAGGTGATATGAGTATTGTAGGTCCGAGACCAGAATCTCCTTTATATGCACAACATTATAATGAACGACAGAGAAGAGTTTTAGATGTTAGACCGGGAATAACGGGTTTGGCTCAGTTGGAAAATCGTAGAGAGGATTTGAAGCTAAAAGATCAAGCTGATCCAGACGCATATTATATTAATGTGTTAATGCCAAAAAAACTTGAAATAGACCTTTTTTATGTAGAAAACCGAACTTTTCTTATGGATATTAAAATAATTCTAAAAACTTTGTTTTGCAGATGATTATTGATAGATTTTTGGTTTATAGCTGTTTATTTTTAAAGGAATTAGTTGCGAACAGATCTTTCACTGTTCGCAAGGTTTATTAGAGTTACTTATTCTTCAATAGATATTGCCTCAACTGGGCAACCTTCCGCTGCTTCTTTTGCACAATCTTCTAAATCTTCTGGAACTTCATCTACTTTTTCTTTTGCCAGATCATCTACTATTTCAAAAAGGTCTGGACAAGTATCAACGCAAAGCTCACAGCCAGTGCAGAGGTCTCTATCAACTTTAACTTTCATTAATTAACTCCTTTCATTACTTGAAAACACATATTGATTTTGGTCTTTTGATTCTAAGAGCTATACTCTCAAACACTCTAAACACATGATCCATTCCCTCTGGACCGAGATAGGCAGTAACGAGGTCTTGTGCAATTACAAGATCGAAATTTTCCCGTCCAGTGGCGACAATTACTGCGGAATTGCCCTTTAATATAGGAGATTGGAAAACGCCATCAGTAATTAGCTCTTTGATCATCGCAATTTCAAGTGTTCCTGTTGTGCTATATACCCGATGCAATAAAGCAAATAGCGACCCGCTAATGATCATTGCATAAGGTCCGTAAAATCCAGCATCTAATAGTTCAGCGATTGCAGACACCACGTTTTGAAATCCGTTTCCATTCTCGTTCCAATCCAATGCTTCTAAAGCAATGCTTTCTTTGGCATTCAGCAATCCTTGAAAACCGTTTTTCTCATCGCCATTGAAGATTAAATTATCTTCTTTATAAGCACATTTCGCAGAAGCGATCGCAGCGGGACCTAATTCAAGCGGAGTTTGATATTGTTTTGCAGATTCAATATCACGCCAATTTAACTTAAAATCTTCATATATGATGGGGATAGCTATATTAAGTCTTTCTTTAACTTCCCATCGGTCATTGTCAACCCCTAATTTTGATAGCTGAATCGTCTGCGTTCCGACTCCAAGTGGACCGGTTATATCAATAAACTTACGACCAATGAGCCTTTTCTTCGCAGACTCAACTACGACCTTATCAATTGCTGACCAGTTATCAGCACTAAGGGGAGAATCGTCACGCGCAAGGAATTCTAACATTATTTTTCCCCTCCTTCTTTAAGGCTACCAATTGTTAAAGTAGGTTCTTTAGCCACGTTTTCTGGCAGTTCATTTAGCTTATCAGAAAATTCCTCTTTATGTTCTATTTCTTCATTCATAATCTTTGTCAACAGACGTTTAATCTTTGGGTCATCTATCGCGTTAATATGTTCTTGATATTGATTTATAGCCATTTCTTCCAGACCTACATCTCGTTTAAGCATTGATGGGACATCTTCGCCTTCAAGATTTAGCTGTGCGTGTTCAATAGTAGGTATTCCTCCTAAATCTACAACTGTCTCAGATAGCCATTCTAAATGACGCATTTCATCTATCGCGATTTCTTCCATAGTGCGACTAATTTCACAGATACCGCATACGAATTGATGCCTCAGATACGTCAAAATAGCCTCAATTTCACCCGTAATGTCTGCGTTTAGCATTTTAATTATTTCCTCATTGCCCATATTTTACCCCCTTATAAGAGATCAACTATCACTTCCGCACAAAATAATTGGCAAAATCAAAGACATAATTAGCATATCAGATTTCTTGAAATATGGCAAGAAAAAAACAAGTAAAAATATTTTGTTTCATCTTTCTCTCCCTCCATTGTTAAGGGGTTCTTTGGCAATAAATTTAAGCAAGCCCATATATTTTCTACATACAAGTTCTATCAATTTACCAACAGGTTCAAAATGCTAAATCCGCATTTTTATTGCCTTTTATAATGAACTTTTCAT
>DTPJ01000646.1 GCA_011334435.1 Candidatus Poribacteria bacterium
TGCTAAAAGTCAAATGTAACCTCTATAATACGGTTCTCTTTTGATGCGATCTCGCACCCTTCAATACATTGGATTGTCGCTTTTGCCCATTCAGCAGTGATAAGTAACGGCAATCCTGACAAGAGATGATCGGCAACGTTTTTATAATATCCCTGCCAGCCTACGCCTGTCAATTTAGGATAGGTTTCAACGATCCTTCGTCCATCGGGCAGAACTGACGTTACCACTGCGTCGCTGTCCCAATTATCAATGACAATTGACCCTTTTGTCCCAAGTATGGACCATAAAGGCTTATGTGCAGTGCAAATGTTAGATTGGATCAGTTGTGCTTCAATACCGCTATCAAATTTGACATAAGCCCTGCAGTAGTCCTCAATTGTGCTTGCAAACCACATACGTTTAATGAAATTGCCGAAAAGATAGGCTTTACGGTTGATAGGTTGTCCTTGTCTATTTTTCCAAGGGACGAGTTGCAAAATCTTCTCAAATTGATGCGCCCCCATATCATATAGCATTCCGCCTGATATTGGCTTGTGGTCTCTCCATTGCTGTCCGGGCATCCCATAGCCAACCATGTTACATTCAATAGAATAGACATCGCCGATCACGCCTGATTCAAGAGCATCTCTTGCGGTTAATATATCTGGGTCCCAATGTCTGTTATGATAGACAGATAGCATAACGCCCTTCTCTTTTGCTAATGCGATAAGTTCGTCGGCTTCGGAGACATGCACAACAAAGGGTTTTTCGGTTATGACATGCAAACCTGCCTCCAAAAGCACTTTTGCGACTGGATAATGATAAATATGTGGAACGATAACAATTCCAAGGTCTATTAGTCCGCTTTGAGCCATATCTTTGACATCAGTAAACGTCTGAATATGATCGCCTTGCTCTTTTTTCGCAACCTCTAATCTTGCAGGGTCTTTGTCACAAACAGCGACCAGTTTCATTCCATAAGTCTGTCTGATCATACCTGAGTGATGTCCACCCATACCGAATAAAGGACCATATCCGACTAATCCTATACGAATTTCAGGCTTATCCTTCATATTTGTTACATAACGCAGACCTTTTATCATTAGGTCTTGGAAAGCGGACATTCCAAATGTGTTTTCATCATGTCCCAACGCAGTATAAAGCACTTTTCCTTTGCCATAGTCGCGGACATAGCTTAACGGCAATTTTTCAAGTCGCCACATACCATATTGAAAATAACGCAGTGGTTGCTCAGTTCTTGGCTTAAGCCTGAAACACTCGTCTATAACGCGAAAGCGACCAGTTAATCTTGGCAAAATGTCGTCAATTCCGCCTTCTGTTACGACCTCAAACGGGGCAAGCGGATCATGTCCAACAAATTCAGTTCCGATCAATTCCATATAATCATTATATTGACCAAGCATAGCGTTTGATGCGTGAACAGCAAGTAATCCACCGCCATTATTGACATAAGAAGTTAAGCCTTTTTCCTGTTCTGGTGTAAAACTTCCGCCAAGTATGTAAAGAGCTACTGCGTCAAATGCCGATAGATCAGTTAAACTTTGACGGTCAGTGGTAATTTCAACGCTGAATTGTCCAGAATCATCAGCGACTTTTCTTAGCATATTAGCAAATGATGAATAAGGGGGTGTTTGTCCGTTAATTAGACACAATATTTTTTTCATATTAAACTCCATTTTATAGATTTTCTTCAATAACTCATATCTTAGGCAAACAGACGATCATATTATACTAATTCAAATTCTCTCGTCAATAGTTCTTTTGCTGAAAAGCATTGACAATATATAAAAAATCATTATAATAGGATTAAAATAAGATATGGAACTATCATTTATTTTCTGCAATAAATGGAAAATTACTATATGAAAGGACAATAAAATGAAGGAAAAGAAAAGATTTCTCGTTGACGTAGGAATAAGAGATCTGCCTTTTCCAATGAAGGTAATATCAAAAGCAAACCCTGATGGTCAACATACAATAGCAAATATATCAATTTCTGCAAGAATAATGCAGGAATTTGAAGCGCGATGGATAGATAAATTTATTCAGATCGTCCATGAACATCGCGATAGAATAGGGACAAAAACCCTTAGAACTAATATATTTGATTATATGAATGAGTTGCAGGCGACAATAGTAAAAATTGATTTTGATTATCCATTCTTTATTGAAAAAGTTACGCCAGTATCAAAGCAAAAGTGTCTTGTCAGACATCTTTGTACTTATTCCGCTAAATTATCAGCGATAGAAGATAAGCCGAAAGTCTTATTTAAGGTTGAAGTGCCGATTGTGACAACTTATCCCGGCTCTGATCTGAATAAACCAGGGGGACTTTTTGGACAGCTAAGCATAATGATAGTAGAAGTTGAAGCAAAAGAAGACATCTATCCAGAAGACCTGATTGAGATCGTAGATAAGCATGCTTTATCGCCTATTTATTCGTTTCTATCAGAGGAAGATCAGGTTTATATCATTCAAAAGGTTCATTCTGAGGAAAAATATAGCGTTATGGTAATTGACGAAATAAAAGAGGAACTTGCCAGAAATACCGACATCACTTGGTATTCTGTCAAATGTTCAAACTATGGTATGTTACATTCTTATAGCACAATCATAAGCACAGAAAAAGGCTTATGGGTTCCATTTAGTAGTTATGAGTAAATTAAGGAGGCAAAAATGATTGAGGATATAGGGAAAACAGCCGGTATGGTATGGGAATTTCTCAGCAAGCAGGATAAGCCAGTAAGTCTTAATACTATAAAAAGGGGTGTTCCAGTATCATCAACGCTTTTAATGATGGCAATAGGCTGGTTAGCGCGAGAAGATAAAATAAATGTTGTTGTGAGCGATGAGTCTTTCTCTTATGAAATATCACTTAAATAGTCAGGAGTATAAAAATGGTTATTTTCTATGACAAAATGTCACCAAGATCGTCATGGGTTCAACGTTATGAGATACCTTACGATAAAACTAATCTTGACCATCTGGATTACAACATTTCAACTTCGGAGATACAATGGAAAGACCCCCATAAGCACGATGCTATGGAAGAATATTGGTTTGTGATGAGTGGAGAGATGAGAGTCTTTCAAGCGGACTCATACCAAGACGTCGGGGCAGATACGCTTATAATACATGAAAGAGGCGTCTATCATAGGATGGAATGTGACAACAGATGCGAATGGCTATGTCTGGCATTCAATCAACGTTTTGCAGATAGAATGAGAAAGATAAGAGAGGAGAAAGGCAATTACGGCAAGCACGATGGCTTTGTCGCTCCTGTTAATAAGACTATTTTAACATCTGCTGACCTTCCGCCTATGGAAGAGCATGGTTGCCAAAGATTTCCTACGGACAAATCAATTCGGGATTTAGATCATTGGGACATTAACACTTGGAAACCAAATCGTATATGGAAGCCCGGACATAAACACGATAATATGGAAGAATACTGGTATATACTTGAAGGGAAGGCGAGAGTTTTCCAAGGGGAAGGCGATTCTGAGGTGATGTATGAGGTCAAGCCACATGATTTTATAATTCACCCACCTGGCGTTGTGCATCGTATGGAAACAGACGAGGTTGGGGCTAAATGGTGCTGTATAATGTTCAATACCTTATTGGCAGAGCCTCTGAGTGATCTTCTCGCAAAATAGCTGTTGTTGAAATTAGATTACACTGATGAACCCATAAGCATCTCTTGTTTCGTTTACCGTGTTTCATCAGTGACTAAAAAGCGAAAGGAAACGTCATTATGAAGGTAGGAAGCACTGCTTATTCATATAGAAAATATCTGACTTCTGGTGAGATGACTTTGGAACGGCTTTTAGACAAGGCGGTAGAATTAGGGTTAGATTGCGTAGATTTGACATCGTATTATTTTAAATCAACCGATGTAGAATATCTTAATCATATAAAGAAATATGCTTATTTGTGTGGTCTTGATATAACAGGAACTGCTGTTGGCAACCGTTTTACTTATGCAGAGCCAGAGAAACGAGCAGAAGCTGTTGAATTAGTCAAAAAGTGGGTTGATTTTTCCGTCATACTTGGTGCGCCATGTATTAGAGTTTTCGCTGGTGGAGCGCCTGAAGGTGTCTCCTTTGAGGAAGCTAAGAATTGGACTGTTCAATGCCTTGAAGAGTGTCTTGATTACGCAAAGCCGAAAGGTGTAATCATTGCTTTGGAAAATCACGGTGGGATAACCTCAACCGCAGATCAGGTCATATCAATATTGGAATCTGTCAGCGGAAGCTACCTCAAAGAAAGATGGTTAGGCACTAACCTTGATCTCGGCAATTATAGAGGCGACCCTTATGGAAACATAGAAAAAGCTGCGCCCTATGCGGTAACAACTCATGCTAAAACAGATGTATTCGTAGAAGGCATCGGCAGACAAGACGCTGATTTTGAAAAGATAACGCAAATATTGCATAAAGCGGGATATAAAGGCTGTCTTTCAATAGAATACGAAGGGGCAGAAGACCCTATGACCGCTATGCCAAAATTTGTCAATTATCTAAAAGACTGCATAAGAAAACTATCAATGTAAGACAAAATATCGCTTATGGGTTAGAACTTATACAGAAGGAGAATAAAGTGGATTTTTTAAGCTTTATTATAGGGTTTGCTTCTGGTGTATTAATTGCCTTTTTCATTGGCTATATCTTTCAAAGGCAGAAGATACAGGAGCGGGAAAGTCTTATAAAAAGCTTTAAAGATACTTTTGTCCTTTTATCAAGAGAAGTTTTACTACAAAATTCTGATGATTTCTTAAGGCTTGCCAAAGAAGTGCTCTCAACACAAACTCTTGATGGAAAAAGAGAACTTGACACAAAAAAACAGCTAATTGATAATACGCTTATAGATATAAAAGCTGAATTGGAAAAGGTGAACGAATTAGTTAATAAACTTGAGAAAGACAGAGAAAATAAATTCGGTAAAATTACTGAACTGATGGAAAATGCTGTTGATCAAACAGGAAAACTTCAGAAAATAACTAACCAATTAAATGCAGTATTATCTAACCAAAGAGTCCGAGGGCTGTGGGGAGAGAGAATGGCAGAAGACATCATAAATCTTGTCGGATTAAAGGAAAATATCAATTACCTGAAACAAAAAACATCTAAAGTAACGGGAACAAGACCTGATTTTACATTTCTTCTGCCCAAAGATTTAAAAGTGAATATGGATGTCAAATTCCCCTTAAATAATTATATAAATTATATTAATGCAGAAGCCAATAGCGATAAAAGTAAATTTAAATCGGCATTTTTAAGGGATGTTAGAAGTAGAATTAATGAAGTAATAGCTTCTAGAGAATATATTAATCTTGAGGAAAAAACGATAGATTATGTAATAGTTTTTATCCCAAATGAGCAAGTCTATAA
>DTPJ01000008.1 GCA_011334435.1 Candidatus Poribacteria bacterium
TCAGAAAAGCCACTTGACGATAGATGGAAAATGTTCAAGCCATATTTTGAGCATATTAGATATGGGTCTTACGCGAGACCTGCATTGATCGCTGTGAAGGAATTTTACCGCTTTGATGACATCAACGATGAAAATTATCGTGAGATTTCGGAGCGTATGCAGTCCGAAAACACACCGGGCATATATCACCGAATAATGAGAGATAAGTGCAAAATTAGAGTAGCGTTAACCCAAGCAGGACGAACTGATTACAATGATGATCTGTTGATCCCACTTATGCCAATAGATGTCTATGGATCGGTTAGAAATGTTGACGATGTAAAGAAAAAGGCAAGCGATCTTGGTATGGAAGTTAAGACATTAGACGATTATCTCGCGGTTGTCAAAAAGGGCATAGAAAAGTGGAAATCGGAAGGGGCAGTTGGGATTAAGATGGTGTCGCGCCCAAATATTGTCCCATCAAGAAAAACCGCTGAGGAGATATTCAATAAAATTATGAACGGCGAAAATCCCGGCGTTGTATTAGGTGAAACTGATCATCTGACCGATTATCTTTGGAATTATATAATGGACGTTGTCGCAGAGTTTGATATGGTGATGGCTGTCCATGCTGGAATGTGGGGAGATTTCAGGTATCTTGATTCAAAGCATAATATATCTATCTTTCCAAGGCATCCAAACACAAGGTTTGACCTATATCATCTTGGAATGCCTTATGTCAGAGATACGATAGTCATCGGCAAAAACTTTGCTAATGTTTGGCTAAATCTATGTTGGTGTCATATAATCTCACAACAGATGACCATCTCAGGTTTAGATGAGTGTATGGATTTAGTGCCTATGAATAAGATAATAGGTTTTGGCGGGGATTATCGCATACCAGTTGAGAAGATATACGGTCATCTTGTCATGGCACGAGAAGATATAGCAGTGGTTCTCGGCAGGCGAGTTGATAGGGGACAGATGAGCATTGATGAAGCGATAGCCATAGCAAAAAAATGGCTTTGGGATAATCCGAAAAACCTATATAAGTTAAATATATAGATAAAAGTGACGTTACTATACAAGGAGGAAATAATGAATTCTGTCAAAGTTGAGGATACAAAATTGTTTAAGAAAGTGCTTGGCTGTCTTGCGATTGGCGCGATCGGGGACAATTTAGGAAGACCTGTGGAAAATTGGCATTATAAAGACATTGAGGCAAGATATGGACGCCTTGAAGACCCTTGGGCTGGTGTGAAAGGTGGAGATAGCGGATTTGAGGTAGGGACAGATGATACCGCTCTTGGACAGATCCTCTGCCATTGCTATATAGATAAGGGAAGACCATTGTTAGTTGAAGATTACGGCGAATATTGGCTTAAAGAGATGAATCCGTTAAAGTTTTTCTTTTGCCTGAGGAATACTTATGAGCTTCTAAAAATGGGTTACACTGCTAGGGTGACTGGCATATTCAATATTGTCACAGGATCAGGTCTGATGGCGATTAATCCTGTTGGCATATTCAATGCAGGCGATCCCGATAGGGCTTATGTTGACGGTGTAAATCTTGCGTCAATTGTCCAAAGAGATTTGGATATGTTCATTCCGGGTGTCATTTCAGCTGCGATTGCTGAAGCGTTCAGACCCGGTGCAACTTGTGATAGTGTTATTGAAACTGCGATAAGGGTTGCTCCCTCAAAACCTATAATCACATTTGATAAACGTGATCCAAATAACCTTCAAGATACTTTGATTCAGGCGGTTGAAGTGGCAAGCAAATATGATGACGTATTCTCTGCTCGTGAAGGACTTTATGAGAAATGCCTGCAATATGCTGCAATTGATCCGCAGGAGGTTTTTGCTTTGACATTTGGAATATTCAAGGCATCAAAAGGCGATACAAAAATGGCAGTTATCGGCGGGGCAAACATCGGGCGCGATGCAGATACAATCAGCAGTCTAAACGGTCAGCTATGCGGTGCTTTGAACGGCGTTGATTCTGCACCTAAGGAATGGATGGACGGTCTCAAAAAATGCTCAGGTTGGAACAAGTTTTATGAAACCGCTGTAAAGATGACAGAGTTAGTCATTGCCAGACATAAACAACGAGAAAATCGCGTCAACGAGATAAATGAATTATTATAAGGTTAAAAGTTAAAGGTTGAAGGTTGACTGATCACTGATTACTGATCACTACTTATGTAATTTGAATGAGACTGATTTGTAATGAAAAAAAGCAATGAAAAAATAAAAAATATTTTGATCACTGGTAATCCCGGCGTCGGAAAGACCACTTTGATACACCGTCTCATCTCAAAATTAGATGTCCCCGCAGGAGGATTTTATACTTCCGAAATCCGAGACGAAAATGGCAGAAGGCATGGCTTTAAGATTATTTCACTTAACGGAGATGAGGGGATTATGGCAAGCGTTGATATTATAAGTAAAAACAAGGTCAGCAAATACGGAGTTGATGTAGAAACTATTGATAGAATTGGTGTGAACGCTATTGAGGAAGCCATTGAAAATAATAAAATTATTGTCATTGATGAAATTGGTCGGATGGAGTTATTCTCAAAACGGTTTCAAGATATAACAATATCTGCCCTTAATTCGCCATCGCTTGTTCTTGGGACTATATCTGCTAAGGATAACGCATTTACAAAGAAAATTAAAGAAAGACAAGATACCAAGATAGTTACCCTAACAAAGCAGAATTTTGCTGAGATTGAGACTTATCTTGAAAGATTATTGTTAAAATCAGAACCGTTTTCTAAGAAAATTGACGGATCACAGGAATAATTGATGTATAGAAATTCTAATAAAGATAAAAAGATCGCAATTATCGGCGGAGGTGGCTGGGGAACTGCTCTGGCGATCCTGTTAGGTGTTGAAGTAGAAAAGGGTCAAAAACAGATTGATGTTCATCTTTGGATCAGAAGAGAGGAGTTAGCAAGGGAAATTGCTAAAAATCGGATAAATTCTGAATACCTTCCAAATGTCAAGATACCATCTGTGGTAAATATCAGCTCATCTTTGAATGATACTGTCAGTAAAGCAGATATAATAATTATCGCTGTGCCATCGCAGTATGTCCGCCGAACTGTCCAAGAAATGAAGCCTTATATTGAGAAAAAGGCGATTATATGCAGTGCATCAAAAGGCATTGAGCTTGGAACGTTCAAGCGGATAAGCGAAGTGATATGTGAAGAAGCGGATATGCCAAGGAGAAATGTCGCCGTTTTATCAGGTCCAAGTCATGCAGAGGAAGTTTGCGTCGGGAAGGCAACAACTGTGGTTTCTGCATCAATATCGGAGTCAACCGCGAAATATGTTCAAGAAATATTAAACACTCAAACATTCCGTATTTATACATCAAGAGATGTAAAGGGAGTTGAATATGGCGGGGCGTTAAAAAATATCATTGCGATAGGGGCAGGGATCTGTGATGGTCTAAAAAAGAAAAGCGAAACGACTAATATCGGTGATAACGCAAAGGCATCATTACTTACTCGTGGAATAGAAGAAATGGCAAGGCTTGGGATTTCACTTGGTTCAAATAAAAGGACATTTTATGGACTAACTGGTTGGGGAGACTTATTGGTCACATCTTATAGCAATTATGGCAGAAACCGACTTGTCGGCGAATGTCTCGCTATGGGCATGACGTTAGACGAAATTAAAAGGGAAAAACTTCATGGCATGGTGCCTGAAGGCGTGGAAACAACAAAAGCAGTTTATGAGCTGAGCAAAACGATAAACGTTGAAATGCCAATCACTGAACAGATATACCTTATATTATATGAAGGCAAGGATATTGAGTCTGCGGTATATGACTTGATGACCAGAAGCTTGAAACCAGAACATGGATATTATATAAAGGGGATACCTAAAAGGGTCAAATTGGCATTTCGTAAATAGATTTTTTGGAGGTGAGTTTTATAATACCTATTACTGACCCTTTGCGAAAGTCTGTAATTGATTATATTATAGATAAAGGGCGAAAAGTCATGGTCATTGGGCGAGTTGATACTGGCAAATCCACTTTTTGTCGTCAGCTGGCAGAATTGGCTTTGGCAAAGGGAAGAAAAGTTGCTATTGTTGATTCTGATGTGGGTCAGTCATGGATAGGTCCTCCAACAACAGTGGGTATGAAATTGGTCACAGAAGATGCTGATCCAACGCTTTTTCCTGACTCATTTTATTTTGTAGGGAGCGTCACCCCTGAAAGGCATCTGTTACAAACTGTCGTCGGCACAGGAAAAATGGTTGAATTAGCAGAAAATGCTAATGCAGACCTGATCATAATAGACACAACAGGGTTAGTTGATAGATCGCTTGGAAGATTCTTGAAATTGAGCAAAATAGATTTAGTCAGACCCGATAACTTAGTTTGCTTTCAGCGAGATAGAGAATTAGAAACGCTGATTCGGAGCATAGAATTTGGCTTCTGTCATATACATAGATTAGAACCATCAAAAGACATAGAACGAAAAAGTCAAGAGTTTAGAAGTAAATATAGAGATGAGCAATTTTCAAAATATTTTTCTGAATTCTCCATTCAGGAATTTTGCTTTTCCCAATTGCGCGGACAGAGAGACGTTTTCCTTAATGGCAAAAGAGCTAATGAAAAAGAGCTTGATATAATTTCTAAGATTATTGATCAACCTGTTTTATATGCAGAATGGTTTTATAGAGGGTTGTTCCTTGTTACACAATCAAAACTTGATTGGCAAATAATGGGGACGCTTTGCAATCAACTAAGGGTAGATGAAATCATCAATAAAATCCCAGAAGATTTTCATAATATTCTCGTATCGTTAATAAATTCTAATGGCGATCCAATATGTCTTGCGTTGATCACCAATATTGATTTTAACAATGGTGTTATAAAGATAAAGTGTATGAATGGAATCGCTGATCAGGTAAGAGCGATTCAATTTAGCGATTTTAAGTTATCTAATTATTGGAGAGATAATATTGTTTGTCATACTAAATAATGATTTGTCATGCTGAACGAAGTGAAGCCTCTCAATAGATTCTTCGCTGATGCTCAGATTTATTCTACCATAAAACTATGGATACTAACAATGTTTTTAAATCAGTTCATTTTGATTTTCCTTGACTTATGTTTGAACTATCTGTTAGGATTAGATAACAAATTACGAGACTTGTTATTAAATGTTTCATAATTTCTGGGAATGTTCAAGATTTATAATCTGAACTTGGGACATTAGTTCGGACATTTTCTAGAATAAGTGAAAATAATACTTTCTGCTAAAATTAAATTTTTCCAAACATTTCAAAAATCCTCCTTTATCCCCCTTTTTCAAAGGGGGAAAATAAAGAAGATGCCTTTTTCAAAGGGGGAAAATAAAGAAGATGCCTTTTTCAAAGGGGGAA
>DTPJ01000614.1 GCA_011334435.1 Candidatus Poribacteria bacterium
AAACATGCAATAGCTTTTATTCAAGAGAAGGCTAATTGATGGGTTCATTTGATAAGAGCGATCTAAAAGACCCCAGTAGAATGAAGATAGGTATACTCTATCTTTTAGGAGCTGCATTCGCATGGAGTTGGCCCAATGTTATGATAAGGATATTGAAGGCAGACTTTGATATCTTCACACAGAGCTTTTATAGATACATTGGCGCCAGTGTGTTCCTCTTCATAGTTGGATTTATATTCACAAGAAGAAAGATGGTATATGCAGCTTTGAATCTGAAAGTGCTATTGATCCCATCTATAATAATGGCAATTCATCAAATATTCTACACTACTGGCGTATTTATGACTTCTGCTGTAATTTCTAGCTTGATCGGAAGGCTTAACGCACTTATTATCCCTGCACTTTCATTTGCTTTTTATATGGATGAACGGCAAGTTGTGAAAAGCAGGAGTTTTATTATCGGTGCGATAATAGCGCTAATAGGCGTTGCTGGTGTAATTCTTGGAAAAGGAAACAACGTAGAAGGCGGATTTAATATTGGCGTCGTATTTGTCATGTTAGGCACGCTTTCTTGGAGCATATATGCTGTTTACATAAAAAAAGTGATAAGATCAATTGACCCATTAGCTATTATATCTTATGTATCGCTAATATCCATTATTATCTTTTTCCCATTGGTCTTAAAATTCGGCGATATTAAAAGCATCAGCAATGTCCCACTCAAAACGAATATATTGCTATTTGGATCAGGCATTTTAGGCGTTGGTGTTGGAAATGTCTTTTACTATCATGCGGTAAAATATGTCGGCACGAGCATCTCGTCAATATTCTTTTTATTGCTTCCGTTTAGCATAGGAATATTAGGGTTCTTAATACTGAACGAGACTTTGACTATGATTCAGATCATAGCGGGCATTTTTTCAGTGGTGGGATGTTGGATGGTCACAGGACTACGTAGAAATTAGATGTTAGATAAAAACAGTGGAAATATCTAACATCTAAGTATTTATTTTATATATTCGCAAGATGCTTTTCTATTTCTGACTTCGGCTGAGCACCTACTATTTTATCAACGATTTTCCCATCTTTATATATAAGCAAAGTAGGGATACTCATAATTTCAAGTTTCATCGCAGTTTTCGGATTTTCATCAACATCTAACTTAGCAACTTTGATCTTACCTGCTAATTCATCAGCAAGTTTTTCTATCGTTGGAGCAATCATTTTGCAGGGACCGCACCAAGGCGCCCAACAATCAAGCAGGACTGGTATTGACGACTTCTCAACTTCGTCTTCAAAAGTCTCATCCGTAACAATAACTGGTTTTTTTGCTTCCATAGATAATTTCTCCTTACAATTTCCGCATATCGGGACCAATCCCTGAGCTATTTTCTGCCTTGAAACTCGGTTAATTGATCCGCATCTTGCGCATTTTATTGATATTAAATCATTACTTAACATAAACTAAAAAGCCCTTCCAAAACGATTTGATATGGGATTCATACAAACTACGCAATAAGAAACACTTAAAACGAATGAATTTATTCCATCTTTTTATGATCATTATAGGTCTAAATCTGTTAGATAATCTGCAATACGTTTTGACTGTCCATCTTTTGTCGCATCAACAGCAGCTATGACCATTGCAAAGCTTTTTATATTATCCTCAATGCGTGTAACTGATGGTTTTCCACCGTCAAGCCAATCCAGAAATTCGGCAAATAAGAAATTATGACCGCTTATATTCATAGCAGGCGCTTCGTAAATCTCAGTATCTTGTCCTGCACGGTGTATCGCTATTTGTGAGCCGTAAGATATTTCAACAGTTCCATTTTCAAATTCTGCCCGATAGTATTCGCTATGCCAACAGTTGAGTATGCCCGCAGCGGAACTATTACCTTCATAAAATGTATGGACGCCGTTATCCATCTTCATCAAATACATTCCGCTTGAAAAGTGCTTAAAACTTGACCATTCAGGATTCCAACCGAAACCCATTAAGACTTCACAATCACCGCCTGATAAAAATCTCAGCATATCAAAGTGATGGACAGAACCTTCAAACAGTAGCCCGAATTCCATATCATGTCGCCATGCTCCCCATGAGCCGTATTTTCGGTAATCACAGGCATATCTACCAAGAATATGTTGCAATCTACCAAGGCGACCTTCTTCACGAATGCGGACTAACTCCTGTTTATTTGGTGCATAGCGATAGTTCTGAATTATCGCACATGGAAGACCTGTTCTCTGCGATGTGCGGATCATCGCCTTTGCAGAATCTAATGTATCTGCTATCGGCTTTTCGCATATCACTGGCATACCATGCTCCATTGCCGATATTGCCTGCGGACTATGGAATTGAGGGGGAGTTGCGATCCCGCAAAAGTCCGCTTTGATCTTATCCATCGCCTCGCGATAATCAGTGAACAGGCGATCATCTCCAAGACCTAACGCCTGTCCCTGCCTTTGAAGCGTATCTTTATTAACATCAACCAATCCTATTATCTTTATTCTATCGCTGAAAGATTTTGTGAACATGCTTATCCAACCGCCAGCCATTCCTCCGGCGCCAATCATCAAACAGGTCTTTATTGCCATATTGTTTTACCTCCGAGTAAAATATTGATATAATATGAAAAATAGATTATAAAAGAGAATATCAAAGAAATTTATAAAAAACAATAGGAATCTATTTCAAATTTTGGGTAAAAGGTTATTAGCCACAGAAACACATGGAAAAGTGATCAGTGATCAGTAATCAGTGATCAGTAATTGGCAGTGATTTATTCTTGATCAGTATCTTGTGTTCAGTGTTTATTTTCCGAGTCATTCTGCGGCTAAATTATCCTCGCCTTAATTTTGAATTGCATTTTTTTGTTTTTTTTCAATAGTAAATTTGCCTAAAATTTGAATTACACTCGTATCAACCACACACTTGCTATTAATCCTCAAAGAATATATAATATTTATAGACATCATTATTTTGGTTTGATTACCTAAACATAAGAGGAAAGAGGAAAATGACGATAACAGAAAAAATTCTTGCTTATCATGCTGGCAAAAATTCAGTCGTGCCGGGTGATCTAATAATGGCAAAACTGGATTTAGTGTTAGCAAATGACATTACTGCACCGTTAGGTATTGAAGAATTTAGAAAAGCGGGTGCGAAAAAAGTTTTTGACAAAGATAAAATTGCACTTGTCGCAGACCATTTTACGCCAAATAAGGACATCAAATCCGCTGAACAGGTAAAAATGATGAGAGATTTCGCGAGAGAGCATCAAATAACGCATTTTTACGATGTAGGACAGATGGGCATAGAACATGCCTTGTTGCCTGAACTTGGGCTTGTCCTGCCCGGCGATGCAGTTTTAGGTGCAGATTCTCATACCTGCACTTATGGTGCATTAGGGGCGTTTTCAACTGGCAGTGGAAGCACTGATTTTGCTGCGGCGATGATCACCGGCAAAGCATGGTTTAAAGTCCCAGAATCTATTAAGTTCATATTTTATGGAAAGTTGAAAAAATGGGTCGGCGGTAAAGACCTTATACTCTATACAATAGGTGACATCGGAGTTGATGGGGCGTTGTATAAGGCTATGGAATTTACTGGCGAGACAATATCTAATCTTAGCATGGACGGAAGACTGACTATGTGCAATATGGCAATAGAAGCTGGGGGGAAATCAGGCATTGTTCCGCCAGATGAGATCACTTTGCAATATGTCAAACAGAGAGCTAAACGGAACTTTACGATTTATTCAAGTGATCCTGACGCAGAATATTCCGATATAAAGGAATATGACGTCAGCAAAATTGAACCACAAGTTGCATTGCCGTTTTTGCCAGAAAACGCAAAAAATATCAGTGAGATCGGCAATATAACGATTGATCAATCGGTCATAGGCTCTTGCACTAATGGTCGTATAGAGGACCTTAGGATCGCAGCTGAGATATTAAAAGGCAAAAAAGTCCATCCTTACGTCCGTTTGATAGTTATCCCTGGGACTCAAAATGTATATTTGCAGGCGGTCAGAGAGGGATTAGTTGAGATATTTATAGAGGCAGGCGGAGTAGTAAGCACGCCAACTTGTGGTCCATGTCTTGGCGGACACATGGGAATTTTAGCTAATGGTGAAAGGTGCATATCCACGACAAATAGGAACTTCCGAAAGAGAATGGGTAACGATACTAGCGAAGTTTATTTGTCTGGACCTGCTGTTGCAGCAGCATCCGCAGTTTTAGGTCGTATCGGAAGCCCAGAGGAGATTGGAAAGTGAAACTAAAAGGTAAAGCATGGAAATTCGGAGATGATGTTAATACTGATGAAATTATACCAGCAAGATATTTAAATGTGACTGATGCGAAAGAGCTTGCACTTCATTGCATGGAGGATATTGATCCAGATTTTGTAAAAAAAGTCTCGTCGGGTGATATTATGGTCGCAGGGAAGAATTTCGGCTGTGGATCATCAAGGGAACACGCACCGCTTGTCCTGAAAACCGCCGGAATTTCTTGCATAATCGCCAAGAGCTTCGCGAGAATATTCTATCGCAATGCTATAAATATGGGTTATCCGATCCTTGAATGCGAGTCCGCATCATTGAAAATTGCAGAAGGTGATTTGATAGAAGTTGATCTGTCAACAGGCATAATAACCAACCATACTAAAAATGAGACATATAAGGCAAAACCGTTCCCCGAATTTATGCAAAAAATAATATCAGCTGGTGGGTTAATGAACTATGTTATGAAAAAATATGCAGGTATGTAAATACTTACTTGACACGATCAACTGTTATGGCTTTTCTGGATTCCCACTGTAGTTTACCCCAAGCAAAAGCTGGGGCGGGAATGACAAATGCAGGGCATTATCTAAATATGAGAATACTAATTATTGACGATGAGCCAGATATTAGACAGGCATTAGCTTATGTCCTTCAAGATGAAGGATACGAGACCAATTCTGCAAGCACAGGTCTTGAAGGACTGAGCTATATCTCTGCTAAGCGGTTTGATATTGTCATCACCGATCTTATGTTGCCCGATCTTGATGGTATGACAATCATCAATAAAGCCAAGGAGATATGTCCGGAGATAATAATAGTTATGATCACTGCTTATGGCTCCGAAGAAAAAGCTGTTGAGGCGATCAGGGCAGGAGCTGATGATTACATACCAAAGCCGATTGATGGCGACGAATTGCTTATGAAATTGTCAAAAGCAGTTGAAATGCGTCGCCTAAGAGATGAAAATATCTTATTTCATCGCCGTTTGGAGAAGGAAATTGAAATAGCAAGGAAAATTCAGCAAACGCTTTTGCCTCAACAGATTCCAGAAATTAATGGCTTTGATGTTGCCATATTCAGTCAA
>DTPJ01000889.1 GCA_011334435.1 Candidatus Poribacteria bacterium
ACAAGGATTTCCTGACCCTTCTTTAATAAGTCCCTTATAGAAGGTTGTTCTCCTTTCTTTGTCTCACCACCTTTTTTAGATGTTCCCTTTTCCTCAACAGCAATTGAATTTTCAAACTCCTCAAATTCTTCAAGATGATGTGTAATGTCAGAGACATGGAGAAAGGCATTTCTATCCAAACCAATATCCACAAAGGCAGCTTGCATTCCGGGCAGAACGCTTGTCACTCTGCCTTTATAGATGTTACCGAGAATATATCTCTCACCCTTTCTTTCAATAAAAAGCTCTGCTAAAACCTTGTTTTCTAACAAAGCAGCCCTTGTTTCATACTCGTCATCGCTTACAATTATTTCCTTTAACATAACCTTTTACTCCAATTTTGATTGGAGGATTATAGGTCAAAAGATTAACGGGAATTAATTCATCATATCATCAATCCTCTTTTTGACTTAAAATTTGCTAACTCATAATACTAAAAATGAGTTAAGCCAAATTAATTTTAATGATAATAGAAAAGTTTAAATCCCCTCATCTCCCTTTATCAAAGAGAGAAAATAAACTCTTAGTTTGAAAAGCTGAATTTTTAATTAATGGTAGCCATTTCAAAATTTCCGAGTGCTTAATCCTCAATCCCTTGTCCTCCAATCCATTAAAAAACTTTTACCCTAAAATACGTCCATAGGCGAAAAGAATCTCCCCCGATCTTCTATAAATAAATCAATTTTTTGAATATCAAGGGAAGAAGATTTATCAAATCGCTTGTCATTATCGGCATATTCGCCGAGTAACAAGCTCGTAATTTCCTCTGGTCTAACTTTTCCAGACCCGCTTTCTTTAATTATCATCTCTATTTGCAACGTTCCGTTGTTATTTTCAGATAATTTGATACTTTTTATAAAAGGCTTTATATCTATTTGACTGATTTTATCCTGATCTTGTTTACTTGACTGTTTATTTTTTTGTTTTCTATTGATTATTATTTGTTCACTGGAATTCATCAATTCAATCTTTTTATTTAAGTCTATATCAGTGTCATATTCAATTTTTGGTATGCGAACAATATATGACCCAAAGCTTATTTGAGACATAAGTGATGGTGATCTTAAAGGTATTTTTTTTGATTTTATTATACTTACGCCAGAAGGCAATAAAGAGTTGACATCACATACAAATTTTTCAACATCAATATCTTCCTCAAGCTCAATATCTGCAAATTCCGCTAAACTCGTAGTCCCAACAGGCAAAGCGGAACTAAAACTGATCTTTGGGTGTGGACTGAAACCTTGTGAATAGGCTATTGGTATATTTGCCCTTCTGAAAGCACGAGTAAAAACATTCACAAGATCAAGATGAGATATAAATTTAACTTCATCGCCTTTTGTAAATTGAAATCTAATTTTTGATACTGGTTCTTTTTTAGGCAAAGCAGTTTCTGTTCGCTTTATATCAAAGGTTCTCTGAGTTCTATCTAATTTCATCTCAATCCCTGATCTTTTGTCACATACACCACATTTTGAGCATCTGCCATTTCTACAATCTTCTGTCATAACTGCTTTATATGCTTTATCTCTCTCAGAGATAAGGAATTCTTTTGTTATACCAGAGTCTATATGGTCCCAAGGCAAGATATGATTGATTTCGCGAGCTTGATTATATATATTCGGGTCAATTCCACATTTATTAAATGCTTGAAGCCATTTCTGAAAATCAAAGAATTCCGTCCAACCGTCAAGTTTACAACCTAATTTATGGGCTTCAAGTAAAACTTTAGCTAATTTTCTGTCTCCCCTTACAAATATCCCTTCAAGATAGCTGATATAAGGAGAATGAAAGCTTATTTCAACGCGATTGTTTCTGCCAACTTTACTCATTATAAGCTTTTGTTTATGCAAAATCTCATCTATTGACGCCTGTTTTTCCCATTGGAATGGAGTATGAGCTTTTGGCACAAATGTTGACACACTAACACTGAGGTTTGCCCTTCTACTTTCATTTTTTGCGACGTCAAGGACTTCTTTAATAAGTTTGGGAATTTCAAGCACGTCTTCATCTGTTTCAGTAGGCAATCCGATCATAAAGTAAAGCTTTATCGTCAACCAACCACTTTTGAAAGCGTCTCTAACGGTTGATAGTAGTTGTTCCCTTGATATATCTTTGTTTATAACATATCGTAATCTATCTGATGCAACTTCTGGGGCAAAAGTCAGACCAGTCTTTCCTGCACTTTCAATCTTTTGTGCAAGGTCAAGCGAAAACGCATCGGTTCTCAAACTAGGCAACGAAATGGAGACATGCTTTTTTTTGACAATAGACTCAATAAGATCAGATACTATATCACTAATTGAGCTATGATCGCATGTGCTTAAACTTGAAAGTGAAAGTTCCTCATATCCCGTTTTTTCAATGACTTTTTCTGCTAAATCTTTGACAACAGATGAGTTCCTTTCTCTTACAGGACGGTATATCATGCCCGCTTGGCAAAACCTACATCCCCTTGAACAACCGCGCATAACCTCTATTACAACACGATCATGGATAGGTCGTATGAATGGGACTATATAATTCACTGGGTATGGTGAATCGTTGAGATCACTGATGACTCGCTTTTTTATCCTCTTTTCACTATTGACAATTAGCATACCATCGGGATTTTCTTCTGTGGAAAAGAGCGAAGGCACATAAACTCCCTCTATATCAGCCATTTTTTGCAAAATTGAGCTTTTATTATCATTTCTGTTTGACTTATAGCACTCAATAATTTCGTGTATAACCTCTTCACCATCACCTATCACAAAAAAATCTATAAATTCTGCCATCGGTTCGGGATTAAACACGCAAGGTCCACCAGCGATAATTAAAGGATAGCTATTGTCTCTATCTTTTGATAAAAGCGGTATTTTTGCCAGATCAAGCATATTCAAGACATTTGTATAACTCATCTCATATTGGAACGAAAATCCAATAAAATCAAAGTCTCTCAGAGGGGAAGATGATTCTAAACTGAAAAGTTCAATATTTTCTTCCCTCATTTTCTTTTCCATATCAATCCATGGTGCAAATACCCTTTCTGCCCAAACATCATCTCTTGAATTGAGTATATGATAGAGTATTTTCAACCCTAAATGAGACATACCGACATCATAAATATCTGGAAATGCGAGGGCAAATCTTATCATAGAATCGTTAAGGTCTTTTTTGACCGTGTTTAGTTCATTTCCAATATATCTTGATGGTCTTGATATGTTTAAAAGAGATTTAACCATTTATCTTCTCAATCTTATGTTAAGCAATAATCCAATTGATGTAAAAGTTGAAATTAAAGAAGAGCCACCGTAACTCATCAATGGAAGAGGAACACCAGTTATAGGCATAAGCCCTAATGTAACGCCAAGATTTAAGAAAAATTGCGTTGTTATCATTGCGATAAAACCAGTTGCTAAAAGCGTGCCGAAGTAATCTTCTGCGGTTGCAGCTGTTTTTAATCCGCTCATAATTAGAATAAAATATAAAGTAAGCACAATTAGTGAACCAAAAAATCCCCATTCTTCAGCGATAACAGAAAATATAAAATCCGTATGTTGAGCAGGGAGAAAGTCTAATCTATTCTGAGTTCCACGCATATATCCTTGACCAAAAAGTCCTCCGGAGCCGATAGCTATTTTTGATTGTATTATATGATAGCCCGAGCCAGCAGGATCAGAGTCAGCATCAACAAAAGCGATAAGCCTTGCTTTTTGATAATCCTTTAATACTACTGAACCTGCCATTGCCAACAATATTCCGCCAAGAAGGCATAAAGCAATATATTTGACCCATTTTCCCCCTTCTTTAATACGGGTTTTAGATATGATGTAGTATAATAATGACATACAAATTGCATATATAATTATCCCAAATATTAATTTTGCTATAGCTGATAATGATTTAAAATCCCAATTTTTATATAATATAAGAATTGTTGAGACTGCTGAAACAAACAATATAAGAGTTACTAATATCAAATAGAATCTTTTAATTCCACCGACATAAAACATTGCCAATGCAACAGGAATAAGAGTAAGAGCATAGCCTAATGACGGCTGTAAAAATATCATAAGTATATAAGTCAGGACGATTGCACCTGCTATGATAAAAGTTTTTGGCTGTTCCGCTACTTCTTTTTTTTCATTTAAAAACTGCGATAAAGCTATTATAACTATAATTCGTGCAATTTCCGACGGTTGAATTGCCCCTCCCATAAACCATCTTCTCGCTCCGGATTGCTCTGGCAGTGCGAGAACAAATGCTAATAGAAAAAAGCCCAAAATATACAGAATATATCCAACTCCATTTAACAGCCGATAGTCTAGTATCAAAACTATAAACATAGCGATTAAAGCTGCAATTAGACGTATGATCTGTGCTAACCAGAGCTTATCATCGCCTTTCGGTCCTGAGTAAACCGCACTAAATATAGTTGCTATGCCAAATGCACTTATAAGTAATGCAGTAACAAAAAGAGTTAGGTCAAAGCCCTTCGCATGTAATTTTTGCCTAAGTCTATATTGCTTCATAATAATATTACGCTAAATAATAAATTTTTGTATTTCATCTCTTAAAAGCTACTGTTGTATCTTCTAATTTGACTTCTCTTTTGAAATAATGGGCAAACATTTGTCCTGCAACAGGAGCAGCGTTCTCTGACCCAAGCCCAGAGTTTTCCACCAAAGCAACTACAACAATTCTAGGGTTTTCGTAAGGTGCAAATCCTATATACCATGCGTGTGCTTTTCCATGTGGATTTTGAGCAGTGCCAGTCTTGCCACAGATGTTTATATCCCTTATCTTAGCATATTTACATAGCCCAGTTTTTGCTACATTAAGCAATGAATCACGTATAAGGTCAATCACTTCTATTGGGACTTTATCCCTTATATCAACCAAAATTTCAGGTTTAGTGATTTCGGAATTTTCGTAAGAATCCTCTGTTCCGTTTTTATCGCTTAAATCTCGTTTTTGGGGCGATTTAGAATAGTCAACAAAATGTGGTTTATATGAAAATCCCCTATTGGCTATGACAGAGATCACGTTAGCCATCTGTATCGGTGTTACAAGCACTGCCCCTTGACCAATTACCATATTAACATTGTCAGTGCTATAACGACTTTTTTCGGGAATATTACCTTTTTTTTCACCGGGCAAATCAATCCCAGTCTTATCTCCTAAACCGAACATCTTGGCATATTTATGTAATAATGGAACAGTAAGTCCTGTCCTGTATGCGACATTATAGAAAAAGGAATTGCAGGACTTAGGAAGAGCCTCTCTGATACTTACAGAACCATGAACACTGTGGCATCTAAAAAAGCGGTTTCCTATATAT
>DTPJ01000256.1 GCA_011334435.1 Candidatus Poribacteria bacterium
AAGATCAACTCCAGCATCTATAAGCACTTCATCAAGGGCAAGGGCAAACGCAGATGGCGAGAATTTAACACTATATCTTGACATAGTATTTGGATCGCTCCAATCCGCAGGGATGTCGCCAGGTCCGTATTTGATACTTGCTTTTAATAATTCTTCTGCAAACCCAAATGTAACCTGATTTCCTCTGTTATCGCTTAGTGGAAGATATACAAGAATTAACCCCGACGTAGCTAATCCGCCGAAGATGATAGTTTTTTCAATGATGGCAGTTTTCATGCCTTGACGAGCTGATGCTACTGCGGATGCAACCCCTGCAACTCCACCGCCTGCTACAAGAACGTCATATTCTTTTGAATACTTAAATTTTTCCATTTTCTTTACATTATGCAATTAATAATATTTGCTCTTTACCTGTGATATTTATAATACAATCATCGCCTTTAACAATGCCTAAATCGGTTTTTTCGCCATTTCTAGGGTCTATTTGTGTTGCTTTATACATAGAATCTTTGCCGAGATCAATTGATATTTGACCGCCATTAAGGGAAAAGATCAAATAAATCTCGCCAATCTTCGCTAAACAAAAGTTTGTCCGATATGGGACATCATCAAAGATTACATCATTAGGAGAGACAAGTTCGTTAGCTGGTTTCATCTCCCAATATGGCAGTTCGTTAGCAATACTATGTAGTATTTTCAGATATTTTGGTGTAACGCTTCTTTTCATTCCCTCAATTGGGTTATTCAACTCATAAGTGGAAAAATGTCCCCACATTGTATAAGCTCCAGCGGTAAATGCAGTCCAAAATGTCGGCAATAAAGTATCAGATGTCTGAGAATTCCACGAAGCAAAACTGATACGCGATGATTTTGGGTCTGCATCATGTCCTTCCATCTCATATCCCGGTTCTTCATTTATAACAGGTATGCCAAATCTTCGTAGATCGATCAATAATTGATTGTGTCTTGAATAACCTCTGGCATTATATATAGGCTTCCATTGTTCAGGCACATCATCACTAATTTTTTGTGCAGTGCTTATCGATCCAATTTGAGCCTGTCTTAGCATAAAATTTGCCCATGGAAACTGCCAATCCTTTAACAGAGAATAAAAACCTGGGTTGATCGCTTTAGTTGTTTCCATAGGATTATGGACTGATACTGGAACGTCAAAAACTGCTAATTTAGACAAAAATTCTCCCATCTCATTAGCCCATTCATGGCTTTTAAGATCATATTTTTCGCTGTTTCGGTCTGTATATTTCTGTTCAACCTCATTTGAGAGAACAGGCATTACGTTTGCATAAGCACCAAAACGAGCCATGCCATATTTTATATAAGCTTTATCTTGCTCTTCTGTCATGCCTTTTTGAACACCGTCATTGAAATAATAGAAATATGGCGAAGCTATGATGTCTGACTTTCTGAGCATGTCTATAAAAGCGTCAATGGATCGGAATTTTTCAATGTTGTATTTCCAAAAATCAAGTCCATCTCCATACAAATCCTTGACCGTTCCAGCAACTCCACCCATCATAAATAAAACTCTGTTGATCTTGTATTCTTTCAAAAAATTGATGATCTCATTCCATACATTTGGATCAGCATAGATACAAGACATCCTTGTGCTAATTAAAAATTTTGGTGTTCCGTCACTATGAAAGAAATGATGACCTTTTATCTTGATTGGGCTATGAAGATATGGTTTATTAGGATTTATACAAGTTATGCTTCCACTTTTTTTATTTAAGTCTGGATCGGCAGAATGTGTAACATAGTCCCATTCGCCTACTTCGGAAGGCATAAACCTTATTCGCCAAGTTTTATCGCCATCATAGAAGCCATTTACGTCAATTGACTTCCCTGATTTTCTATGTGTGAAAGTTCCTACGACATCAATGTCTTGGAACGGATTTTTATAGCTTCGTTGTGAGGCAAGCGTAATTTCGCATGTGTCCCATAGTTCAATTTTCATATATAACTTCCTTTTTTACAATAGCAGACATTAATTTTTCCCATAGCTCATGAAAAAATTTTGGATTTTGGTTTAGTGTGCCATTCGGTCCTAATCTGACAACTATCATATCTAAACTAGGGACGACAAAACATGCCTGCTTGCCCCAACCAGCCATAAAAACGACATCACGAGGGACATCCTCGCCTAATGCCTGCCCTGTGGAATTGTTCCACCATAGATGGCTATAAAAAAGGTTTGAGTCCTTCTCAGCGAAATTTGATTTTCGCCATGTCGTATTCTCCAACCATGTCGCCTTTTGAGTGAACTCCCTTATCCGTGCTTTGCTGATAACTTGCTCTTTTTGACCATTCTTTTCCCATACGCCATCATGCAAAACCAGATAACCTACTCGGGCTAATTCGCGGGCAGGAAATCTCGCTCCCCCTCCTGGTCCGCCAGAACCTCCTGTATGATTGTTGAACCTTCCCCATTTTATATAGCCTATTCCTATAACTTTACTGATATAATCACTAAAAAAATCTTCCAATTTTTGACCAGAGACGTCCTCAATAATAAGGCTTAATAAATCCACAGGTGCAGAAGCGTAAGCCCAAACTGTCCCCGGTGGTGCTTCAACTGTTTGTGCATAAATTACTTCTTCGTAATCATCTTTATAAGGACCATCATAAGGTGTGAGACCAGAGGTCATCGTAAGCATATTGCGAATTTTGATATGTTTACGTTCTGGCTCCATATCAGACCATTTTGATGGAAGGAATTGCCATGCTTCATCATCAACGTTAACTTGTTTTTTGAATTTCCCTTCATCGCTCAGATCAAATAGCTTTGCCATCGCCAAACTTGTAAGCGACTTGGTGCAAGAAGCTATGCCTCTTGGTTCAGTGAAATCATACCATTCACCAGCGATCCAGCCATGTCTGATGATCAAAAGGCTGTTTGGTCCACCAAAACTATCACAGTATTTCCAAGCATCCAGCAATTTATCCCAATCCAAACCGACTGTTTGAACAATTCTTTGCTTTTCATCATCAGTAAGTGTTTTATTTGGTGTGACAAGCGATCTCCAGCCCCCTTCGCTCTCTGGCAATGGATAATAGATTGTGTCCGCCGATTGTGATATGAAGATTAAAGTTAATAAACCTGTCAAAATATTACTGCTCATAATTGCAATTCCCTCCAAATGATCGGTAACCAATGACAAATAAAAGATTTTAATCATGATTACCGTTCGCTGACTCTGTGGTATTAAAGCCCTGCCTTATAGTTTTTAAGGATTTCCTCTGGGTTTAACTGGCGATTATATATTCCCACTAAATAAAGTTTACCTAACCAAGGGCGATCTCCTGTAAGTTCGTTGCCTATCACCAATGGATAATTGTTCCAATTGCTAAAATCTCCTGTTATTTGCTGTGATTCCGAATACAAATCGCCGTTGACATAAAGCCTTTTAATATTGCCATCATAGGTCGCTACCAAATGTATTGGACTTTGCTTCAATATATGTTTCTGCGTATCAAGCTCAGGAAGACCATTTTGATCTGTCTTTGTTGTTCTCAACCGAAAAGCAATATCATCGTTAATCTGTCCTAATGTGAAATTGCGTTGAACTGGATCGACTGACATAGAAACTATCCTAGCAGGACCAGTTTGATTTAAACTGCTTGGCGATAACCATACTTCTATTGATAACTCTTTTCTGCCTTTGATGTTGCTAATTATCTTCTCAATATTGCCTTCACTGACTATCATGCTATTGCCTGTAATTTCAATTGCATTTTCATCTTTCGCCCAGAAAATCTTTGTAGGGTCTGTTATACGTAAGTGTATCGGAGGCTCTACGCCACTGTCATCAGTTATTATATTGCCTTTGCCCTCATCAAATAGATATAATGCTAACAACCCTTCTTTTGTTCTTTCCATAATCTTCTTTGCAAAAACATTTGATCGCCGACTCTCCTGACCTGATTTATCAACAGCGGTAACGTAATAATAATATGTCTTTTCTACTTCTACTGAGCTATCAACATAATTAGGTTCAGTGACGATTTTAGTGTTTACCTTTTTGTATTTGCCATCAGGATCATTAGAGCGATAGATATTGTATCCTTTTATGTCAAGTTCAGGATTTTGTTCCCATTTTATATATGCTTGATTATTTCTAACCGTCACCCTCAAATTTGTTGGGCTATTGGGTTTGGTATCTCTTGTCGTTATTGTGACAGTTTTAGATTTTGGGCTTTCTAATTCAGCGGAATTGACCGCAGTTACTACGTATTGATATTTTGTCCTAGCATCTGTGGTGTGATCGGAATAATTTGTGCCTTCTACTTTTACTATTAGCTGATAATTTCCTGATTTTGTGCTTTTATAGATATTATAGCATAAAATATCTGACTCTGGGTCTTGAGCAGGTTCCCAAGATAGCTTAACTCCTTGACCATCATGTTCAGCTTTGACGTTCAAAGGCATAGTAGGCGGGGTCTCGTCATAATAAACGAAAATATCGCCCCATCTGTCTGTTTTTGGGTTGTTAGTAATTCGTATCGGCTTTCCGACAGGTTGAAAATCCTTTAACTCTTGTATAAATATCTCGTAATCACTGGTATTGTGATCATGCTGATTAGGTGAAGCTCCATAAACAAGCCATCTGCCATCTCTGCTTATTCTTGGAAAATACGTATAGTTCCAGTTTTCATAGTCAGGCGTGCCAAGCAATTGATGTTCAGTATTTTTTTCTATATCCCAAATCCGAAAATCCTTAGGTCCTTGAACCCAATACATATATTTGCCATCATAAGTAAAAGATGGCTCACAACCGCCTGTTGTCTTGACGGTTTCACCTTTATCAAAGACGAAGTATTCGTTCATTTTTTCTGAGCGGAAAACTGCCGATTTTAGATTAGGGTTTATATCACAAACTGTGCTCCCATTACGACCATCTACGGGAACTCGTTTATCATAGAAAATAGATTCTTTGCCCGTATCAAGTTCATATTGCCAAATCTTGCTATCTCTGACAAAATAGATAATTTTGCCATCTGTTGACCAGTTAAGAGGGTTGCCTGTTGTTAATTTTTTAGGCTCGCCTCCTCGGGACGGCATAACCCAAACCTCAACAGGTGCATTTTGCTTCCCATAACCAAATAGGATCATCTTTCCGTCTGGTGATACCCTCGTTCGTAGATATTCTGTGTAAGGAAGTGGATAAATCTTCGCTAACTCTGTCAATTGCCTGAAATCAGAACCATCAAGATTAGCTCGGTATAATTCCCATTGTCCTGTGCGGTTTGATTCCCAAATGATAAAGCCTTTAACCTGTTTTTGAGATATATTTTCCTCTGCTGACGATATTAAACACATCGTTATT
>DTPJ01000662.1 GCA_011334435.1 Candidatus Poribacteria bacterium
AAAAATTTATATGATTGAGACTTATTCTAAACGATTTTGTTAAACAATATGATGCTATTCTTATTGATCTTTTAGCGATTGTTCAGCATAATTCTTATATAAATCTACAATCTCATCATGGAACACACCATTAGACGAGATATAGCTTTCAACGTAGATATTCCATTTACTACCGTCCAATTGAGTTATTTTTCCGCCGGCTTCCTCTACCAGAAGTCCACCAGCAGCAAAATCCCATGGTTTATCGCCATATTCAATTTGAAGATCGGCACTTCCTCTCGCTACATAAGTCAAATGTCTTGTTGATGCCCCAAATACTCTGATGTTAAATATTTTTCCTACAATGTTAGCTAAAAATCCTGTTCTATGTGTAGTCTCTTTATATAATCCGCTGTCATAGATGGCAAGAGCGTTTTTCATTCCTCTTTTTGATACATAAATCCTTTCGTCGTTAAAATATGCACCTTTTCCTTTTTCTGCCCAATAAAGCTCGTTTGAGTATGGGAGATTTATAACGCCGAGAATTATCTCGCCTTTATATTCCAATGCGATGGAGACACCAAACATATTTATACCGTATATGTAGTTATGCGTTCCATCCATAGGATCAATAATCCATCTATAATCAGAAGCCCTCTCCTGCAATCCAGATTCTTCACAAAGTATATCATGATCAGGATACTTAGATTTGATCATATCAATTATCTTTTTTTCAGACGCAAGATCAACGTTACTGACAAGCTCTCGTTCGCCTTTTCTATCAACTTGCTCTATTTTGCCAAAATTCTCTAATAATATTTTTCCTGCCTCTTTTGCAGCAGAGATCGCTAATTCTATCATTTTTCACAATTCCTTTCTTTATTAGTATGATTTTAGCTTATTTATCACGATCTTTTTTTACAGGCATAATTGTCACTGTGATCGGATTTTTTATTTTATCAGCGATGGATAAGACCAATTCAGAGAACTCATTAGAATTCTTCGCCCCGTTCTCGCCATTTCCATAAGAAGATAAAAACCAATAGGATATTTCGTTATCTGAACCCGGATTTAAAACTGCAAGATAAGAGTTGTCATTTTCATGGAAAGAATCAAAACTCTCTGTCGGATAAATCAATGCTAATCCCAAATTATCGTTAAGCAATGATTGCTGACCGTAAGAATAAAATAGCCCTTTTTTCTCATTTTTTATAATAGACGTCTGCTTTGACTTTGCAAATCCTGTTGCGATCTTGATCGGCATATCTGACCCCTTGATTTTAATGTTTCCAGTTGACCATACTTGCCCTGCAAAGATTGAGTAAGTAGCTGTAACTCTGAGACTTTTTTCTCCAAAATCCCATTTGTCATATATTACTTGTGCGATAGACCTGACAGGTCCATCAGCTATAATCATAGTATATCTCGGCGTATTTGGTTCGGGTTTGACAAGCTTTCCATCGCTCCAAAGACCAAAACCTCCACATCCTATCCCATTTCCGCCATCTAAGACTAATTTTGTTGACGAAGTTGATGGATTTAATATAAATTTATCCAAAGATAATCCTATTTTCTGCTTCCCAAAAACGCTTATGGAATTTCGTTGATCTGGATAAAGCCTATATCCAATGAATTCTGTTTCCCAGCCGATCCCTTCATATTCAGGGTGAATAGCAGAACGAGTTCGTTTTTTATGTCCTAACGTCACTGCCCTATTTTCAGGCGATTCTGGAGAATATCTAATTATAATTCTCTTTTTCTCCTTTGGCTCAATATCCATAATCATAGCAATTTCATCGCCAATGCCGTCATTATCAGTATCATCTAACTGACAAGGGACCTCTTGGTTAGTATCTGCATAAAGAACTATAAAGGTATTTTGAGAAAAATCTTCCGCCATCTCCTTTATGTCAGATACTTTAAGGACGATGAATTCATCTGTCCTTTTAATTTGGAGGGGATTTTCAACTATCATCTCAATTTGAGGGATGCTTCTCCGTTTCCCACCCGGAAGGCTACACCCGGAGACAAGCGTTATGATTATCAATGAAAATATTAATATGGATAGGCAAGTCTTATAGAAGCATTCAAATTTTTTAGACTCTTGCACTTTATCTGTCATTCTTTCTCCTTTATCACATCTAAAACTTCTGGATTAACAAGCGATCTTGGCAAACCGCCCTTTAGCACAGCAACTATCGCGCGGGTAGTTTCAAGCCCTAAAAGCCTGTTTGAGTCCTCAGAATAAAATGCAGAATGCGGTGTAACAATGAAATTATCAAGAAGAAAAAGAGGGTTATTTGGTGATGGCGGTTCATTTTCAAATACATCAACAGCGGCGCCTGCAATAGTTCCAGCTTTTAACGCCCCGTAAAGTGCAGAATCATCAATGATTGCTCCTCTCGCAGTGTTGATCAGGAAAGCGGATTTTTTCATCTTGCGAAGCTCGTTTCTGCCGATCATGTGATAGGTTTCATCAGTCAAAGGTGCGTGTATAGAGATAAAATCTGATGTGCTTAGCAAAGTATCAAAATCAACAAATGTTACATCAAGATCAGTTTCAGAGACGTAAGGATCATAAGCTTGAACTTTGAAACCAAGCCCAAGAGCTTTTTTTGCTGTTGCAGAGCCGATCCTACCAAGCCCAATTATACCGACTATTTGATTAGCGTTTTTATAGATCGGAGATGCAGAACGATGATCCCATATCCCTGACTTGACAATTTTATTTAGCATAACTATTTTTCTGGAAAGTGCCATTATAAACGCTATTGCTTGGGCGGATACCTCGTCAATGCAATAATCTGGGACATTTGCGACCATAATTCCATGCTCGGTAGCGGATTTTACGTCAATGTTGTCATATCCTACGCCGAAACGTGCTATGATCTTGCATTTATTTAGATTTCTTATCACTTTTCTTGTTATTTTCGCATGTTGAACCATCAAACCGTCTGCATCTTTTGTGACCGCTATTATTTCGTCTTCGGTTCTACAATCTGCTATCACCAATTCTGCATCAATTTCGTCTAATTCTGATTTCTCTGGTCCAACAGTTGGGTGATAAGAGTCAGTATAGACAACCTTGAATTTCTTTGATTCCATATCTCTCTCTCCGTTATTTTTTTATTTGATAGATAATTTTTATTTCCGCTATTTCACGCTTTTTTTTGATTTCTGCTTCCAAATCCGCCTTTATCTTCTGTTTGCGAATTTGTGCCTGTATCTGATCCTTTACTTCATTGAAGGTAGCTTGCCGAGATGCTCTACGATCATTCAGTTTGATTATGTAATACCCTTCTGATGTCTCAATTATACCGCTAATATCACCGACATTCATATTAGCGACTATTCCTGCAAGTTCAATTGGCTTGATCTGATCTATACTAATGTAACCCGTCCTTAAACTATTTGGATACTTTAAGAAATCAGAATCCTTTTTCAGCATTTCTAATGTCTCTTCTGCATTATTCTTTATTTTCTGTTTTAATGATTGATCAGAATTCGGCTCTAATTTGAAAAATAGCTGATCCATTTGGATAGATTCTGGTATTATGAATTTAGCTTTATTTTGCTCAAAAAATGCTGTTGCTTCGCCTTCAAGCTCGGATTCTCTTATGAATTGCCCAAATCTTCTTTCTACCATTTTTCTGATCATGATCTCTTCTGATAATTTCGTCTGAAGATCATCAAGGCTCATTCCTTGTCTTTTTAGGGTCTTCGTTAGTTCATCATTTGACGAAAAATTTGAGTTTATTCTTGCCATTTCTATTTTCAATTCTTCTTCGTTTACAAAAATGCCGAGTTTTCTTGCCTCTTGTAGTTTGATTTTGTGATCAATAACATAATCAAGGGCTTGTTCTGGGGATTTTGGACGTTCGTCAGGATTGATCCAGAAGGCATTCATCGCGTCTTCTAACATGCTCATAGTTATAGGTTCGTTATTGACCACAGCCACGAGATAATCAATTAACTCTGATTGACTGTGGTTGTTTATCATCAAAAACATGAAAATAATTATTAGAAGAAACAAATATCTTAGCATTCTCTATAAGCGGTTTTTAAGCTATGTTAATAGACAATAGAAACTATTTGATTGATTCAGGAGTAGATGCCCCCGGCATTTTCTGTTGCGTGGTTTGAAGATTTATTATATAAGACTTATCAATCTTGTCAGCTGGTTGATTTGGCGTTGACATAGGATTAGGAAAGTCTGTCAAAAGTTTCTGATATGCCTCAATGGCTCTTGCATAATCGCGTTGTCCTTCGTAAAGCTGTCCTACTTGGTATTGAGCTTTCTTTCTGGTGTCATAATCATATTGCTTGTTATCTGCGATCCTCTGATAAACTTCTATGGCGTTTTTGACATTTTTCAATTTTTTCAGATATATATCAGCCATAAATTCTTCTGCCCTACTGAGATAACGACTCTCAGGGTATTCACTGATAAATTTCTTTAAGCTGGAGATCGCCTTCTGGTCATTTCCCTGCCTTTCATATATTGATGCCATCATTATCTTAGATTCCTCTATAAACTCGCTTTTTGGATAGTTATTTATAAGTTTTTCAAACGCAGTAAGTGCTTCGGGATATTTGTCTTCGGTAAAATATGCTGCTGCGATATTAAATTGTGCTTTATCCGCTGAATCTGAACTTGGGTATTTTTGTATTACCTCTTCTAATAGTTTTATTCCATCTGCATAGTTTTTCTTGTTAATTTCAATAACACCTCTATAAGTGTATGAATCATCTACGAGATCACTTTTGGGGTAACGTTTTTCAAATTCCTGAAATTCTAACGATGCCTCTTCCCACTTGCCAAGCGAATAACGACTCATAGCAGAATTGAAAAGAGCTTTTTCAGCTAGGATATTATCTGGATAATTGGATATTATCTTTGCAAATTCCGCTATAGCAGAGACAAAATCCCCTTTATCATAATATCCCATTCCAATAGTATAGATTGATGGGACGACATATTCGCTGTCTGGATAATCACGGATTAATCTTCTATAGAGCAAAATAGCTTCTTCTTCTGACGGATCAATTTTAGAAGCTAACCTGAATATCGCATCATCAGCCCATCTGCTATCGGGATATTTTTCAAACACATTTCTATATAACTCTGCAAGTTTTCCTAATTTTTTAGGATCGTTGATGTCCCATTCCGCGGATGCGTTTTCTGCCTTTGCAAAGGCTTTTTGTGCATCTTGATAATACTGTCCGCCCTTTTCTCTTGCTACCAAAGAAACTATGATCATTATTATAATAAGGACAACTATAACAGCGTCAATGATAAGGTATAATCTTTTCAAGTCAACCACCTCTAAAATTTCTTTCCAGACCGATCCCGCATATATCT
>DTPJ01000514.1 GCA_011334435.1 Candidatus Poribacteria bacterium
AGATCTCTGCTGACTATGCTTGGGATCATCATCGGTGTATCCGCTGTCATCGGCACTGTGGCGGTCGGCGAGGGTGCAAGGACGCTTGTTTTACAGGAACTTGAAAAAGTCGGTGGAAGAACACTATTTGTCGTTATGAGACATGAATGGATCAAGAAAGGCGATAGATGGATGAGAAATCCAAGCAAGGAATATCTTACAAGTGAAGACGCTTACGCCATTTTAGCAGAGGCAACTGCTGTTAAAGAAATATCACCCGAGATTATATGGGATGTTGACGTCAGTGTAGAAAGAGAGGGGCAGAAATATTTGATGCAGGCAACAGGTCCCTCATTTACAGAAAGTCAAAATTGGTTCATAGATTTCGGTCGGTTCATGTCCAATCAAGATATGAATACTTGGGAAAAAGTCGTTGTTATAGGGGCAAAGGTCTGGGAAGAGATGTTTAATAGGATGAATCCGTTAGGTCGCGAATTAAAAATCGGCAGAGACAGATTTACTGTTATTGGTGTTATGGAAGAAAAAGGCACAGCTTTTGGCGATCTTGATAGAGATAGAGAAGTTATTGTCCCGCTTACAACTGCCCAAAAAAGATTTCTTGGAAATGATCGCGTCAGCATGTTTTGGGGAAAAGCTAAAAGTTTTGAACAAGCAGACCTCGCAGTCCTTGAAACCAAAACTATATTGATGAGAAGACATAATGAAGAGGAGTTTTTTGAAATTCAATCTGTCAAAGGTGCATTGGAGCAAATAAATAAGGTTATATTAATTATTAAGGCTATGCTTGGTGGAACTGCTGCGATTGCCTTGATTGTCGGTGGTGTTGGTATAATGAATATAATGCTTGTCTCTGTGACCGAAAGAACAAGGGAAATCGGGCTAAGAAAAGCTGTCGGAGCAAAAAGCAGGGATATATTGTCACAATTTTTAGTTGAATCGGTCATCTTGTGTATCGTTGGCGGAGCGATAGGCATACTTGTTGGAACTGGTTTAGGATTAGGATTAGCTAAAATCATCTCAAAAATTATCAAAGAGGCAAATTGGCCTGCAACTGTATCAATTCAATCTATAATATTAGCTGTTTCTGCATCTGCTTCCATAGGCATATTCTTTGGCTTATACCCAGCAAGAAAAGCTGCAAAACTCCAACCAACAGAAGCTTTAAGATATGAATAGATAGAAGAAAGCCTCAAAATCTCCCACCTCAATTTATTGATTGACGTCTTAAAATTTTAGTAAATTTTAAATTAAAGTTAAATAAATATTATACCGATAATATTCTATGAAGGGATAAAGAGTAGCAAACAATTAATATTATCCTCAAAAATATTAGTCAATCAAATAAATTCCTATAAGATACAGATTAAGGGGCGAAAGGCGATGATTATTCAAAATTATTTAGAGACAGAAAGTGAATTACTTCATTCAATCTTAAATTCAATAGGTAATGCGATTATTGTAACAGATGTTGATGGAAAAATTGAAATGATAAATCGCCAAGCGGAAAAGATTACTGGTTGGCATCAGCAAGATGCTATTGGTAAGCCTCTTAAAGAAGTCTTGCCTTTGATAAAATGGACTTCTGAGGAGCTATATAATGAAGACATAAAAAAGGTCAAAGATTCAAATATTTTGGAATTCCATGAAAATAGTCTTATAGTTGATCGTAATGGCAAGGATCGGGTTATAAATGGAAATGCCACACCAATTTTAAATGGAAACTCACAAACGATAGGCATAATTCTTTGCTTTCAGGATATAACCGAAAATTACAAAAAAGAAGAGATTGTAAAAATGCAAAAATTTGAGTCTTTGGGCATACTTGCAGGAGGAATAGCACACGATTTTAATAACATATTGACTGCCATATTAGGCAATGTATCACTAGCTAAGATTGACTCGCACCCGAAAGATATTTTAGAACGACTAAATCAGACTGAAAAAGCCCTTAATAGAGCAAAATATCTAACCCAGCAACTGCTAAATTTCTCAAAAGATGGATTACCTATCAAAGAAGTAACTTCTGTTTCTGATCTAATTAAAGATTCAGCTAATTTTATGCTTAGTGGCTCCAATGTAAAATGCGAATTTGATATTCCTGACGATCTATGGGTAATTGAAGCAGACGAAAATCAAATAAATCAAGTGATAACGAATATCGTAATTAACGCAGTGCAAGCTATGCCCAAAGGTGGAACGATAAATATCAGCGCTCGTAATATAAACTTAAAAGACGGAGAAATACCTCCTTTAAGTCAAGGCAATTATATTAAGATTTCAATCCAAGACCATGGAATTGGTATAAGCAAAGAAAATTTACAGCGGATATTTGATCCATATTTCACAACAAAAAAGGAAGGCACAGGTTTAGGATTGACGGTTTCCTTTTATATTGTCCGAAATCATAATGGTTACATATCAGTGGAATCTGAGTTAGGGATAGGAACAACATTTCACATATATCTGCCTGCATCATCAGAAAAAAGAATTGATAAACAAAGAAATTTAGAAAATCCAATCCTTGACGGAAAAGGGAAAATACTTGTTTTAGATGATGATGATACTATCAGAGAGCTAATTTATGTAATGTTAGGCAGTTTTGGATATGATGTAACCACAGTTGCAGATGGAACAGAAGCTGTAGAAGAGTATAAAAAAGCGTTAGAATCAAATTCGCCTTTTAATGTAGTGATAATGGATTTAACTATCCCAGGTGGTATGGGAGCAAAGGAAACTATTGATATTCTCAAAGAAATAGACCCCAGAGTTAAAGCGATAGTCTCAAGCGGTTACTCCAATGATCCAATAGTTAATGAATATGAAAAATATGGATTTAAGGGTGCTGTCACAAAACCTTACGGGATAAAAGAACTCTGCTCAGTAATAAATAACACTATTGTTATATCTGATTGATGATAAAAATATTACTGTTGAGGAATAGGATTAATAGTATATTTATTCAACATTCTGTGCGGATAATAGCTTTGCTTTGCGCGTCTAAGTCCATCTATTCCTAAATCTTGTTCGCGGTTGACATATATATAATCCCTCAGTGCATTTTGACAAAACCAGTAATTTATCAATTGATAAAGCCCATCAATTTCAGGATTTGCCTTTTCAAAATGAATTACTGCGGTGTTATCATTCAATTTTTCTGCAACAGTAAAAGCTTCTATTTTTCCGTTAATAAAAATAACCCCACCAAATACTGGTAATATGTCCATTAAGCTGAATATTTCCTTGATAGCTGTATCCTCAGAATCTAACCCAGAATCAAGTTTGCATTGCCTTATGTTACACCATGATGTTTGAAGTTCTAAACAAAGTTCAACAATATCAGAGGTCATCGGATAATATTCAGGATTATTTTCGCTTATGCACTTTTTAATCCTATTCCTTTTTCCGTCAAATTTTCGTCCAGATAAAGTAGCAAGATCATCAACAAGATAAATATAATCCGAATTATCTATATCTAATTCAGAAGGAAATCCACATTCCATTAAAGTTTTCGCCATGCCTTCTGGGACACGCTGTAATGAAGGTCTAACGTTTTTCTCTTTTGCATAATTGAAAAGTAACTCTGCCGTTTTGCATATATCGCCTTCACCAACGGGAGGCATAAAATAAAAGCTATTTTCTCCCTTCTGTGCTATTATGCAAAGCTGATCATCAAGAAATGAAAATTTTATTGGTCTTGCTCTTCGCCAAACATAAAGATTTGTGAATGTATATTCAGATATTTCAGGCTTATATTTGGAGAAGAATCTATCAAATACTTTTTGATGACCTAATGTCATATCAAAAAATTCTGGAAATTTAGGCAATAGGTTCTCCATATTTATTAAAATAAGCTTTGAATTTCCTTCTCAAATTTGCTCTTATCTTCCGCACCTACATGCACAGTGACGATCTCGCCTTTTCTATTTATAATAAGTGTTGTAGGTATCGCTTGAATATCTTGATTCATAGCTTGTCCATATTCCATAACTGTTTTCTCTGTTCCCATGATTATAGGATAGTTTATCTTTTGCTCAGCTATGAATTTTTTGACATCAGATTCTTTGGCAGATACAGCAATCCCGATGACTGCAAATTTCTTATCTTTGTATTGATTGTGTAATTCTATGAATCCGGGTATTTCTGCCCTGCATGGCGGACACCATGGCGCCCAAAAGTCAATTATCAGGACATGATCCTTCATATTATCAAGAGAAAATTGACTGCCATCAACTAAATTTATTCCATCAAAAGTCGGTGCTTTAGAAAGCACTTTTTCCTCAACTGGCGGTTTTTCTGTTGATTCAGCTGCTTTTTTCGCTGTATCTACCTTTGCATCATTCTTTGTATTGTTTTGCTCAATGTTTTTTTGACAAGCAATGACTAACAAAAAGCTTACTATTGTGAGTATTGATAAGATAGCAATGAACTTTACCTTTTTCATTTTGTTCCTTTCTTTAATATAATTTTGGTGTTAATGCAACTATTACCTCCAAAACATAAATTTTCTATTATAACAATAATTGATCTTCGTTCTATTTCCAGAATTTTTATGGATAGCCAAATTCCTGAAATGGAACAACAATCCCATGTTTCTTGAATAGTTTATCTATTGCATAATAAATATCGCTTGATACCTTGAATCTTATCTTTGGATCAGGTTGTGCTATCCAAACAAATAGATCAAAATTAACGCCGAAATCACCATAACCTTTAAAGCGAACTATCGGAGCAGGTTCATCAAGCACATCTTCATGTTCTTTGGCACATTGAAGTAAAATATCAGTTACTAACTGAACATTGGTATAATAGGCAACTCTAACGGGAATTGAGATCCGAATTTTAGGGTCTAATACAGACCAATTTGTAACGATGCCCTCTATGAACTTTGAATTTGGAATTATTAAGACTGTGTTTTCTGGTGTTACAACGGTCGTGGAACGTATATTTATGGCTACTACTTTACAGTTTATGTTATCCACTGTGATATAATCGCCGACATTGACGTTACGTTCAAACAACATTATAATGCCAGAAATAAAGTTTGATGTGATATTTTGAAGCCCAAACGCAATTCCGACGCCGATAACACCAACTCCCACCGTAAGGCTTGTTAATTGAATGCCTACCGAGTTGAGACCTATGAGAATTACAGCGAGCATCATTAAATAATGTGTAAATCGTAAAATTACAAATTGAATGTTTTCAGTAATGCCAAAATGAGGAAGTATTCGCTTTTTTAAGAATCGTCTAAAAAGCCTTGACAGAAAATAAAAAACTACTACAAAGACAATAAATTGGATTATAGTTAGAAGCGTGACATCACTCTTGC
>DTPJ01000513.1 GCA_011334435.1 Candidatus Poribacteria bacterium
AAAGAATGGACGTAAAGCACCAATTCCACGTCATTCTGAGATCAAACCGACTCTTTGTGATCTGATCCGAAAACAGCTAAAATTGAAATAAAAGGCACTGACTATGGATTTACGGACGATAATCGCACTTGGACTTTTAGGAATCTTGGGATTTTTATTCTATCCGCATGGCACAGGACAATTTTCCCCTGCTAATGACGTAGAATGGGTCCCTATCAAGGCGGTATTGGATAAAGAGCCTATTCGTGAGGCAAAACTGAAAAGAGATAATCCTGTCGTCAAGACCTTTGATCTCGGTTTTATATATAGAATTGATCGCGCAGAGATCGCTTTTAACGGAATGCCAAAGGATTATGACATACTTACCAGCAAGATTAGGTCTGCAAAAGAATATGAAAGGGCTATATCAGCATCAGCAACATCAAGAGAATATATATATCCGATCGCCACATTTCCCCCAAAAGAGGCTAGATGGGTTCAAGTAGTCGTCAATGATTGGTATGAGATGCCTCAGATTAGATCAGTTAGGATAGGAGCGCGTTATAATAGACATACGTCAATTGTCAGTGCAAGGACAAGATATAACCAAATCAGCTCATTTTTGCTTTTTGATGGCTTAAAATTTGATTCCGCTCCAAACTGGATAGGCGGAAAGCGAGTTGAAAAAGAGGTCAAAAAGGGAAATGAGACAGTCAGAGAGGTAACTTATGAACCATTAGATAAATCAGGTCTGGATATTACATTTGATCTTGGCGGATTAAAAAAAGTTTATGGCGTTGGTGTAACTACTGGCGGAACTGAGAATAACATTAAGCAATATATTTTCTCATTAAGCCTTGACGACCAAAATTATCAGTCAATCTACACGTCGTCTGAACTTGAAAACAAATTTTTGATTGACTCGCATTTATTTAATAAACCGATCCAAGCCCGTTATGCTCGCTTGACTATCCCCCCTGACGGTTGGTATGGCAAATATCCAGAAATTAAAGAGGTTGAGATATGGACAGAGGAATATCGTCCTTCAAATTTCAATGAACCAATAGAGAATAATAACGCAAGCCAAGTCTATTATGATGATTGCGGGACACAAGGAAACGCTTTCGCACCGCATTTGATTCAAGGATTTCCTTATGACCGCGGTGAAGATTCTGATCCGCAGATCAGATATTCATTTAAACCAGGCGATGAAGTTGATCCAGCCAATCCACCAGAAGATAGAAGTTTTTGCTATCATTACGACAGCGTCAAATTTGCCTATGATAACCTTGATCCACAGTCGCTATATTGGGTTCAAGTGACCTATCTCCAAGAGAAAGATGGACGCAGAATTCAAAACCTAATTGTTGACGGATTTATATTGCATGACGCTATGCCTATACCAGCAAATAGTGCGAAAAAATTTATCTTTTCCATACCGCCAGAAGCCTATGAAGATGGAAAGATTGAGTTAAGCTTTAATCGCATATTAGGACTTAACGCTGTGGTATCAAATGTCACATTGTATAGGGCAAGCAGAAGTGCTTCTATTCCAGTAACTTATAAGGAAGGGAAGACAGGTGCAGATGTTTATGGTCGGGCAACTATGGTCAATACTCCGATCAGTATTGATGGCAATTTAGATGATTGGACGAATTTATATCCGCTTGTTCCGCAACTTTTTGGTGATAATCCAGCGAACTCTCCGTGTCAAATGTATGTCCAATGGGATAAAGAAAACCTCTATTTCGCCCTTAAAGTAGATAGAGCAAAAATGAGAAAAATGGCAGAATCGTCTGACTTTATGCAGTCTTCTGATACATTGCATTTATTCATAGATACAGCTTTCGGGACATCAAAAAATACCTTTAAATCCAATAATTATCATTTTGTATTCTCCAATTTAGGTCTTTCCGCACCAAGTCAAGATAAGAAAACGAAAAAAGATGAGATAACGTCAGTTCCAGATGTGAAAGCTTCTCAGATACATCATTTTATAGATTCAATCCCTCGCACAATAGATGACCGAAAAGAGATAGAGATGTCATATAAAAAGATGGACAAAACATCAGAATATATTTTGGAAATTCGTATTCCGAAATCATCAGTTTTGATAGACTTTACACCTCAACAAAAAGGGTTTATCGGGTTTAACTATATATTAAGCAACCCATATATCTTTGAGCGGAACGATGATCCACAAAAGACCATTATTAAAGGCTTTGATCCGCTTTTTTGGTCATCAGCATCAAAGGATGCGGCGCCGATGTTTTGGGGAAAACTTGAACTTATCGGACCTGTAAACGGTCAAGTTGCAATAATGGACAGGAATATGACAAGAAAACTAACCAGTTTCAACGCTGGCGATATAATCGTTTTGGCAGTTACCGATCCAGACCGAAATACAGATAAGGATTCGCCAGAGACAATAACTGTCAGAGTCTTTGGCGATACAACAAAAGATACAAAGGAAATAACCTTATACGAGACTTTACCGCAAAAAAGTGATCAAGTGACGGGTGAAACAGATACGACAATTCAGCCAAGTAATGATAGCGATTTCTTCGCGGGAAAGATTAAAACTCAGTTTGGAACAACTCCTAACGATGATCCGATGATTTTAGCAGTGCAAGGCAAGGAAATTGTGACGGTTGAATATATAGATCCTTACTATGGTGCTAAACAGACTAATGTAAAGGTCAGCTATACAGCTACTGCTAAGATAGGCACTAATGGAGTTTTACAGATACTTGCGAGGACAGGCAGAGAGATAAAGCAGTTTCCTGCGGGATTAAGGTTATTTTTCAGAGTCCAAGACGAAGACCTTATAAGGCTTCCAGAGGAGATTCAACCAGAGCCTGCCAAAGTCACAATTATTGTTACGGGGAAAAATGATAGAGAAGAAGTAGTTTTGACTGATGAAAAAAATACAGGAACTTTTGTCGGATCGTTAGATACCGCTTATAATACAAAAGGCACGCCAAACGATAATGTTTTACAAGTAGTCGGTGGAGAGATAATTACCGCAGTATATAACGATCTGCTTCAAGCAACGGGAAATACGAACGTCAAAGTAGAGGCTAATGTAACCTTTGATGTTGGAAATGATGGAACATTAATGGTCGGAAAATCAGAGACTGGAAGTTTAGAAGATTTTGTTAAGGTCAATAGCTTTAATGCTGGTGAAAACCTTATGGTAGTCGTTAAGGATATTGATCTAAATAAAGACAAATCCTCTGTTGAGCAAGCAGAAGTAAAAGTTGAAGGGGAACAAAACAAAGACAGTGTCACATTGAAATTGACAGAAATAAGCCCTGATTCAGATACATTTGTTGGATTTCTTAACACTGCTTATGGATTTAAACCTGACTTAAATGATGACTTGTTGGAGGTCAGAGGAAAAGAGACCGTAAAATTTATATATACAGATGTGATACAATCTACTGGTGCAACTATGGTTGATGTTAGTCAAACGTTAGTTGTGAATGTCGGCAATGATGGAACTATATCCATTATGAAATCAAACTATCTATGGGATTTAGAAAGCTTCAATGCTGGGGATAATATATATATTAAATTGTGGGATCCAGACCTTAATATTAGTCCAGAAGTGAGGGATCAAGTAGAAGTTTCAATTGTCAGTGAAAAGACACTTGACAATGAAAAAGTAACATTGCAGGAAAGAGAGCCTAACTCTGGCATATTCTTTGGATTGATAAAAACTGAGTATTCAAAAGAGCCAAAGTCAGATAGCTTGTTACAGGTTCAGGGTGGAGAAAGGGTAACAGTGCTTTATCTTGACAAATTAAGGTCTAATGGAGAGAGCAATGTTCCTATCACAGATTCATGTATAGTGGATATAGGGACTACTGCAAAACTTGCCATTTATACAAAATCTAACCCATATTCTGCCATTGCTGGCTTCCCAGATGAAGGAGGCAAAAAAACTTTTAAGTCAAATGATATATTAAGCATAAGAGTAGAAGATATGGACATCACATCAAACACAATAACTATCTCTGCGAGTGTTGAGAAAGATCAAGGCGATACGTTGTTAGCCACACTTACAGAATTATCAAGCAATGATGGCATTTTTATAGGAGAAATTAAAGTAGAATTCGCAGAAAAAGCGAACACTAATGATAATATCCTTCAAGTTCAGGGCGGAGATAATGTTAAAATAACTTATATTGACGCAATAGATGAGTTTGGACAGACAAGAGTTCCCATAAGTGCAACAATAACGGTTAAAAAAGGACAAACGGCAGTTGTTGAGGCTAAAAGACTTAAAGACTCAGTTCAAATTGACGATGTTCAAAAGCAAATTTTAAATATCCCCAACGCTAATCTTGAGATCATCAATAATGTCAACATAGGGGATCAATTCATAATAGAGGTTATGGATAAAGACATTAATGTCAACGTTGATGAAATTGACTATACTAATGTCGCTGTAAAAGGAAATCTTATAAAAGATGAGCTTCAAGTTGTCCTACAAGAGACAGATAAGAATTCAGGGATATTTAGAGGTATAGTCAAAACAACATATTCAAAAGAAGCGGATATTGACGACGATATATTGCAGGTTATTGAAAGAGAAATAATTACTATAACATATATAGATGAAGTTGACTCCATCGGCAGATGTGATATACCAATTACAACAGAGTTGACTGTTATAAGCAAAGGTCAATGTTCTTTATTAATTGTAGATGGTGATATGAAAAAATTGACTAATTTTAATGCTGGACAGAAGATATATTTCAGGCTTGATGATGTTTTGCTCAGTAGTATGCAAAGGAGTAGCGCGAGAATATCAGTTAGAAGCAGTTTAACGAAAGATTCAGAGGATATAGTCCTTGACGAAATACCTTCGCCTGGGAGTAAAAGAGGTCAGGGAATATATATCGGTTCTATCCGCACTAATTATGACATTACATCGGCTCGCGATGGAGTATTGCAGGTTCAAGGAGGAGAAGAGATCAAGGCGACATATATAACTCCATACAACGATCCACAAACTCGCAAACCGATTGAGACTTCCGATAGTGCAAAAGTAAGCAAAGGGAATACAGGAAAACTGGAAATTACATCTTTTGATGGTCAGAAAATATATAACTTCAATATTGGCGATAGATTATACTTCAAGTTAGAAGACCCTGATCTAAATATAAATAACTCTGGCTTTGATAACGCAGAGATCAGAGTGAGCGGGGAAGCTGTAACGGGGACAGAGACAGTGAAATTGACAGAGACAGAAGTAGATTCAGGAATTTTTACAGGTGGCATTATGACCTGTTACGGAAGATGCCTTATAGTTTATGACAGTTCTGGAAAGCCGATTGATCAA
>DTPJ01000510.1 GCA_011334435.1 Candidatus Poribacteria bacterium
GGAATGATAATCTCTTTTGCTCGTATGAATCGTATCTTAGAGTTAGATGAAGTAGGGCGATCAGCGATTGTCCAGCCGGGAGTTGTCCATCTGACATTTGACGAGTTTGTCAAAGCAAAAGGGCTTTTTTATCCACCTGATCCAGCCAGTGGTCGTTCATGCACTATCGGTGGGACATTAGCTGAAAATGCTGGCGGACCGCATTGCTTCAAGTATGGCGTAACTACTAACTATGTTTTAGGTCTTGAAGTTGTGTTAGCCGATGGTCGCGTGATCCACACTGGTGGACGTGCTTATGATTATCCTGAATATGATCTCACTGGATTGCTTATCGGATCAGAAGGGACATTAGGACTGATGACGTCTGCTTATGTTCGCCTGATACGTAATATTCCAGACATAAAGACGTTAATGGCTATCTTTAATTCTGTGGAAGAAGCGGGAGAAGCCGTTTCTGCGGTCATTGCTCAGGGATTGATGCCTGCCACATTAGAGATGATGGATCGCAACATGATCAATATCGTAGAAAACTACGCTCATGCGGGACTTCCTACCGATGCAGAGGCACTTCTCATTATTGAAGCAGATGGCTATACCGAAAGCTTGGACTCACAGATGGACGAGATCATAACGGTAATGAAAAATCGGAATGCCCGCGAATTGCGTTTAGCTAATTCTATTGAGGAACGAGACAAAATTTGGTATGCAAGAAAAAGTGCTGTCGGTGCTATTGCACAAATTAGCCCCGCATATCTCATATTAGATGGCACAGTGCCTCGGTCAAAGTTAGCTCAAACATTGGCAGAAATTAACAATATCTGTGCAAATCTTAATTTACGAGTATGTTACGTTTTTCACGCTGGCGATGGCAATTTACATCCTTTAATTCTATTTAACCCAAGCGATCCAGAGATAATTGACCGAGTCCGTAAAGCTGAACACGAGGTCATAGAACTATGCGTGAAGATGAATGGGACGATCACTGGTGAACATGGCATCGGTAGTGAAAAACGAGAATATATGTCTTCTATATATAATGATAGTGAATTACAGGCTCAAAAAGATATTAAAGATGTATTTGATCCTGATAATATTCTTAATCCTAATAAACTTTTGCCTGATTTTAAGTATGAACCCAGATCAGTTATGACTCAATCTATCCCTGTGATGTTTGCTCCCTCGTCAGTTGAAGAGGCGGAAAATAGCATACTTTCTTGGGCTGTGGAGTCAACTCCTCGCTCTCTACGTATAAAAGGCGGTGGAACAAAATCATCTATGTTACCACCTACTGATGTGACAATTTCAACACAAAATCTGAGAGGAATTAAGTCTCTTGCCGTAGAAGACCTATATGTGACCGTTAACGCAGGAACGAAGCTTTCGGAATTGCAACAGGAGCTTAAAAATCAAAATATGTGGATTCCGATAATCTCCCCTTGGGTTGAATCTACGATAGGTGGTATTGTCGCAACAAATTTTAATGCCCCATTGCGATCAAGATATGGTGCAATTCGTGATTTGATATTAGCGATGACGGTAGTTTTGCCAGATGGACGCGTCATTAGGGCAGGAAAAGCTGTTGTCAAAAATGTCGCTGGTTATGATCTCCCGAAGCTATTTGTCGGATCACATGGGACATTAGGTTTAATTACAGATGTGACATTCAAGCTGTTTCCACTCCCACGAAAACGATCTACACTTTTAATTCCAATTAATGATCTGAAATCAGGGCTATTATTAGGTAGCAAGTTATTGCAAATGTGTATAGTTGCATCATCACTGATTTTATGTAAAGGCTTGTTCTCGTCTCCTTATGCAATTGTTTACACCGCCGAAGGTTTGCCAGAAGATGTGCAGGCAGAATTGAATCAAGTAATGTCAATTCTAAAATCTGAGGGAATTAAAGAGATTAACCAAATTGACGCAATGTCTGGCAACGAAATATGGGCAGATTGGATAAATAAATCATCTGATCTGACCTTACGAATGGGAGTTGCACCTAAAGATTTAGCCAAAACGCTTATTAACCTTGAACCGAAATTGATTGACTCACCATTTATAGCTGATTTTCCAAGTGGAATCGTATATCTACAAAGCAATGAAGTTTCCGAAATCCGTAAATCCGCACAAGAAAACGGCGGTTATGCGATCATATTAAAGGGAAGCAATAGCAAGCATGATGTATGGGGACATAAGCCAGAAGGTTTTGATCTGATGAAAAATATCAAATCTAAATGGGATATACGAGGATTATTCAACTTTGGAGCATTTATAGTTTGATCGTTTGACTTACAAGTTATCGCAATTTATTTACGATATTTTATCTGCTTAAGTATTTAAATCGGATATTATATTGTCTTTTATGTTGTATAAAAGAAGGTAATGATTATGTTAGAAGATGTTTTGGATAAGATAATATGCGGTGATTCTTTATATCTGATGAAAGAGATTCCAAGCGAATCTATTAACTTAATTATAACTTCTCCACCTTATTACAAACAAAGAGATTATGGAATGGGAATTGGCAATGAAAATAGATTTGACGACTATATAGAAAATTTATGCAATATTTTTCATGAGTGCGTTAGGGTTCTTAGAAATGATGGCAGTATCATATTTAATATCGGTGATAAGTATGAAAATAGTAGCCTTTTATTAGCACCATATAGATTTGCTCTTGAAGCGATTAGAAGGGAATCTGTAAAGCTCGTCAATAATATCACTTGGGTTAAGCTAAATCCCACTCCAAGACAATTCAAGAGAAGATTAGTAAGTAGCACCGAACCTTTTTTTCATTTTGTTAAATCTGATGATTATTACTATGACATAGACGCTTTTATGGATTATCCTAATAAAAAGAGAATTGATAGGAATAATGGCAATATAGGAAAAAAATATTTTGATCTGATAGAACAATCTTTTTTATCAGATGAAGAAAAATCTATGGCTAAAAAAGAATTGCTTGATGTAATACAAGAGGTCAAATCTGGAAAATTAGATAGCTTTCGTATGAAGATAAGGGGCATTCATTCTCAGCCATTTGGCGGTCAAGAAGGCGGACGTAAGATACAACTTGAAAAAAAGGGATTCACAATAATTAGAATTCATGGAAATAGCCTAAAACGAGATGTTATTGAATGTCCAGTAGAAACTATAAAAGGCGGAAAACATCCAGCAGTGTATCCAGAATATATAGTGACACAATTTATGAAACTACTTACAAAAGAAGATGACATAGTATTAGATCCGTTTATTGGATCAGGAACGACAGCAATCGTCTGTAAAAAATTGAAAAGGCATTATATAGGATTTGAGATTAATCCAGAATATTGTGAATATGCAGAAAAAAGGTTGAATGATATACAATCTCAGTTTGTTATGGAATTTTATTGATATGGAAAAAACACAACCAGATAAGATACTTGATCATTACTATCAATCCGCAAAGAATGAAATAGAAAAGGATAATGGGAAGTCAGTTTTAACATTATTGAATGATCAGCAGAGAAAATGGCTAGATACAATAGTTAGCAAATCAGAGTCATTTAAAGCAGTTCTTGCAGTTTTTACAACGAGTCTAGTCAAAAAAATTATGGATCCAAATCAGGATATAAGATACCATAAGGTAGAATTGAAAAATGGTTATTCTGGAAGAACACTTGATACAAAGTTTATAACCCCATTTTTTAAACGTCGATTCAAGAGATTGGCTATGAGTGAGTCTGGTTGGTTGACCAGATCACTTGAACAGCCACATCCTTTTAATTTGGATTTCCCCGGTAAAATAAAAAGTAAGATAGTAAAAGAGTCTTTTTTGCGTATTTTAAATGATATTGAGGAAAATAAGGTAAATCCAGATATTTATCTGAAAGCTTTGTTTATAAACCTTATAAAGAGTCAAGATCAGTTATTGAATAGACCGTTTCATTTACACCTATCAGCAGAAGTAGCAATTAGTCTTATAATAGAAAAATTAAAATTGCATTTTTTCTCCAATTATAATGTATCAGGCTCATCTAAGCTACCTGTTATAGCGGTATATTCTGCTTATGAAATATTGATAAAAGAATGTATGAGATATAAGGGGAAAAAGTTAAGACCGTTGAAGAGTCATTTAGCAGCTGATATTAGAGCAAGTTCAGTCGGTGATATAGAAATTATTAATAAAGATAAAAGTTATTTTGAGGCTGTTGAAATCAAACACGGAAAGCCAATTGATCCAATTATGGTCAGAGATGCTTATGAAAAGTTTAGTGATAAGCAGATTAATCGTTATTATCTATTAACAACATCAGAGCCAGATATTGAGTCTGATCAAAGAGAAAACGTCTATTCTGAAATAAGCAAAATAAAAAACGAACATGGTTGCGAAGTAATAGTTAATGGTTTAATCCCATCACTAAGATATTATTTACGATTGTTATCCGATCCCAAAATATTCATTAAGGCGTATTCGGATAATCTATATACAGAATTCAAAAAATCTACAGAAATAAAAGAAGAGCATATAAGAAAATGGCAAGAGCTATGTCAAAACCTTTAAAATTAAGGGGTTAGGGTATGTTAGACTTTTTTGATTGCAATTGTGTTATTGGCAGAAGAAGTATTCGCAGAACAGGCGGAGCAGAAGAGACAGAATTCTACACCCTTGAAAGCCTTATTGAAGAGATGGACTATGCTAATATAGACAAAGCGTTAGTATATCATTCACTCGCAAGGGAATATAATCCCATGTATGGCAACAGAAAACTTATAGACGAGATCAAAGGAAACAAAAGGCTTTATCCATGTTGGGTAGTTATGCCAAGCTCAACTGGCGAAATGCCAAATCCCGAAAATCTCATCAAAGAGATGAAGCAAAACGGCGTAAAATGTGCAAGGATGTTTCCAACAGAGCATCTATTTAGCTTGTCAGATTGGAGTTGTGGCGAATTATTAAGGGAATTAGAGAATAATGGCATTGTATTAATAATGGAACTTGATCATATAGGTTGGGACGGCATAAATAGCTTGTGTAGCAGATACCCTAAACTGCCGATCATCATTACAAACTTAAACTATCGTGTTAATAGATATTTATACCCCCTGCTTGAGAAACATAAAAACCTTCATATAGAAATATCAGGCTACCAAGTGCATAGCGGTATAGAGGACGTATGCTCAAAATTTGGCGCTAAAAGGCTTATATTCGGGTCAAGAATGCCGTTTTTTGTGCCTGGTCCTGCTATGTCATTAGTTGAATATTCCTTAATAAGTCAAAAGGAAAAATCTCTAATCGCTGGCGGAAATCTAAGTCGTTTGTTGAAGGTTAAACCAACAACTAAGACA
>DTPJ01000519.1 GCA_011334435.1 Candidatus Poribacteria bacterium
ACTTTTTCATAGGTGGCACATTGCTTTACTTAATGAGCATTTTCATATAAACATTTAATTCAAACTTTGATAAATACTGGTTTCAGATAGCATCTCAGAATTACCAGACTTAACAAGAATAAATCACTGCCAATTACAGATCACTGATTACTGATTACTGATCACTGATCACTTTTTCTTGTGTTTCTGTGGCTGATAACCTTTTACCTAAAATTTGAATTGGACTGATCAGGAGGACAATTTGTATTGACATGAGTTTGTTTTTATGATATTATGTTTAACGATGGCTTAGTTTGGTATCGTTATAGAAATCTGGTTACGGAATCAATTATCGGTCTTTATCTCTCACCAAAGATAATCTCCTCTTTTGCGTCACAGATTCTCTATATCGTTTTTGATAATTAATTTACTTGGAGAGCAGGTTTCATATCCTTTCTTGTTATAAACAAGCTTATGAAAATTTTTGCATGATTAAATTAAGTCTATCATATTGATATTGCGTCTAATAATATGTATTTAATGTCATCAGAATTTTGGTTTTTATTTTTAAGAACATTAGGAGAGATAAATAATGAAATTTTCAGCAGTTCTCTGTCTTATTATGTTTCTTTCATCAATTACAATTACTGTATATTCAGAGGAAAGCAATTCTCCGAAACCAGCAACAAAAGAACCAGCCCCGAAGACCCAAAAATCAAGTGAAGAAGCAGTAGAAATAGCAATAGCCCAAGTAAACGATCATAAAATATATATGTCTGATCTTGCGAGGGAAATGCGTATGATGGGTGTAGACCCAAGAAATGCTGCCAACAATATGAATAAGGAATCTTTTATTAAATTCAGAGATCAATTGATAGAATCGTTAATTAATCAAGAGCTTATGTATGAAGAAGGAAAAAAGATCGGATTTGAACCGAAAGATGCCGAAGTTAACGCGGAAATAGCCAAAGTCAAAGCTAGCACTCCAAATTACAACCAAATATTAAGAATGCAGGGGTTAACCGAGGAAAAGTTTGCAGTATTGGTGAAACGTTTTATGACAATGAAAAAGCTTAGAGACGAAAAAATTCAACCTCTTGCTAAACCCGTAACTGACGATGATATTAAAAAATATTATGAGGAAAATAAAGAGAAATACGTTCAAAAGGAATCAGTAAGGGCAAGCCATATTCTACTTAAGACATCTGCAAACTCCACTGAACAAGAAAAAGCCGAGATCAGAAAAAAGATGGAATCAATTCTTCAGGAGGCTCGCAATGGAGCGAACTTCGCTGAGTTAGCAAAAAAGTATTCGCAATGTCCCAGTGCGCAACAAGGGGGTGACTTACAATACTTTACTCGTGGGCGAATGGTTCAGCCATTTGAAGATGCAGCATTCGCTCTAAAACCCGGCGAAATAAGCGACATAGTTGAAACTGAATTTGGCTATCATATAATTCTTCTTCAAGACAAAAAGCCGGGCAGACAACTAAACCTTGATGAAGTAAAAGATAGCATAAAAGAGGTGCTCTCCGATAAAGCGTTAAACGATGCACTGGAAGAATGGTTAAAACCGATAAGAGAGAAAGCCTCTATCAAGATTCTGTTAAAGAGCGATACCACACCACAAACAGAGACCAAAAAACAGTGACCCTGTTTGTATGGTTTGGGATCGTAGGTATGGTTAATTTGTTTCGCAATAGGAGTATTTTCAATGGCTAAAAAACTTTATGTTGGAAATCTTAAATTTGATATGACTGATAAAGAACTTGGGGAGGCTTTCGCAAAATTTGGATCGGTAACCTCTGCGACAATCGTGAAAGACCGAGCATCTGGACGTTCTAAGGGATTTGGATTTGTTGAATTCGCTAATGACAGCGACGCTGACAAAGCCAGAGAAGCGTTAAACGGAACAGAGCTTAAAGGACGCGTAGTCCGAATAGATAATGCCAGAGATCAAAGAAATTCTTAATAAAAGTTCCAAATATATCCGTAAGAAGCATAGATTTTAATTGTGATTGATCAAACTTTCTCTCTTATCAAAGAAAGTATAATTTCCCTCTCTCATTTTCGGGAGAGGGTAAAAATAATAAATTAAATTTGACTCAGTCTAACATTAGTATATTATCAAGGAGTAATAAAGTGGGCAGTTTTTATTCGCCAGATAAAATCAAAACCGCTCTTGTCACTGGAAGGCATCCCTATGATATTCCAGGGCTTTATTCTGTTTTTAAAAGCATACCAGAGATTGATTTTTATCCTCAGCATCTTGAGGATTTTGTGTCTGACACAGGTAAAGCACATTCCCAATATGACGTGGTAGTGTTCTATAACTTCCATCAAGAAACGCCGGGGAACGAGCAAAATTGGTGGGACAAAGGGACAAAAGATGTTTTAGAACATTTAGGCGAAACAAAGCAAGGCATACTTTTGCTTCATCATGCGATACTTGCGTTTCCAAAATGGGATTTTTGGGCTGAACTCTGTGGAATAAAAGACCGAAAATTTAGCTATCATGTCGGACAAAAAATTAAAATTGAGATTGCAAACGTTGAACATCCTATAACAAAAGGTCTGAGCAGGTGGGAGATGACTGATGAAACATATCAGATGAATGATGCAGGGACTGAATGCGACGTTTTGCTAATTACAGATCACCCAAAAAGTATGAAAACGATAGCATGGACAAAGCAATATAAAAACGCAAGAGTTCTCTGCTTCCAATCTGGACATGATAATCAGGCTTATGCAGATCAAAATTTTCGTAAAATTATTTCACAAGGTATAAAATGGTTAGCAGAAAGCATTTAATTTAAGGGTTATAACCAAACTCGCGCAGATCAGAATCTTTATCTCGCCAATCATCTTTAACCGAAACCCATAGATCAAGATATACAGGAGTGTTAAGCCAATCTTCAATGTCTTTTCTCGCTTCCTGACCGATCTTTTTTAACATGTTTCCTTTATTTCCTATTATTATTCCCTTCTGTGAATCCCTTTCAACATAGATAGTGGCACGGATATATGTCTTGCCATCATCTCTAACCTTCATCTCCTCAGTTTGAACCGTCGTTGAATAAGGAACTTCCTTCTGTGTCTGCATGAAAAGTTTTTCTCTTATTATCTCAGCAATAAAAAAACGTTCAGGCATATTGCTTATCTCGTCTTCTGGATAATATATCTCTCCATAAGGCAGATATTGAACGATCATTTTAAGTAATTCCGCGACACCATCACCTTTTAATGCAGATATTGGCATGATTTCGTCAAAACCATATTCGGAGTTATATTCAGCGATTAATGGCAGTAACAAGCCTTTATCTTGGATTTTATCTATTTTATTAAGGACAAGCAAAGTCTTTTTGTTTAGTTCCTTAATTTTTTTAATAACTTCCTTTTCTGAACTGTCAGGTTTTGACAAAGCAGAAACCATCAGTAAAATCAAGTCAGCCTCTGATGCAGATTTGATAGCATTACGAACCATATATTGCTGAAGTTTATATGAAGGCTCAAATATGCCCGGGGTATCAAAAAAAATTATTTGGTAGTTTTCCCCTGTCAATATCCCAGTTATTCTATTGCGTGTAGTTTGTGCTTTGGGCGTCACTATTGAGAGTTTCTGCCCTAAAAAAGAGTTTAGTAAAGTTGATTTACCAACATTTGGTTTGCCTACAATAGCGACAAAACCTGATTTAAAATTCTTCTTCTTTTCCATATTAAGCAGTTTCCAATTTTTCAATCCTAAATAGATAGAATAAATATAATCTCATTAAAAACATAGATAATATTAACAGAAACAGATATTATTGTCAATTTTTATCAGAAATTCCCAATTATATAAAGCGACGAACATTTGACATCCCTAATAAAAGGTGATTTTGGGGTAATTAGTCAGTTGAGAAGACTTAGATTAGCTGAACACTTATGCAATAAAAATTATCTTGTCATAAAATTATCAAAGCCATATAATAATTTATAATGTTATCTTGTGGATCATTAACTTGAGTAGAGAGGTCAATAAAATGACAGGGAAACAAAAGATTGAATCTGCATTTTCAAAAAACGGAACTCCAGAGATCCCCGCGGTGATCTGTTATGAGGGTATTTATATACGAGATCATTGGGATCAACTTACAGACTGTCCATGGTGGTATCAGTATTCACCTGATATTGAACATCAGTTAAAATGGCGTCGTGACGTCATAAATAGGACAGGACAAGATTGGTTTTATCTGCCTTTTTTCTATTCCAAGGAGGAACAAAAGAACATTGTTATAGAAATAAACTCTGACGGAATATTTCAAACTGACAAGCGTTCGGGATATAGGCATAGATTAACAAAGCCGACAGTCGCAGGCTGGTCTGAATCTGGGGGGTTACACTCTTACCGTCCAAAACGATTGATAGATAGCTTTAAGGAATTAGACGATTATATATATATTTCACCAGAATTTGATCCTAAACATAGCATCGCTGATGGACGAAATGATCTTGCTTTAATGCTGATGGACGAATTCCATTACCTTTATCCGATATGCCATGTAAGCTCGCCATTATGGCATACTTACGGTATATGGGGTTTTGAAGGTATGATGACCATGATAATAGAGAAGCCAGAATTAGTTAAATATGCCTGCGAAAAGTTCCTTATCCAAAGCATTAGAAGCGTTCAGCAGTGTGCAATGTTAGGCGCCAAAGGCATTTGGATTGAGGAATGTTTTACAGATATGATCAGTCCAAAGGCTTTTGAAGAAATCAACGTCCCAGTTGTTACTAATCTCGTTGATGAGATACGTAAAACTGGTATGAAAAGCATATATTATTATTGTGGCAATCCTGCTGGCAAGTGGGACAGCTTGTTTGCTGTCAATGCAGATGCAATATCCCTTGAAGAGAGTAAAAAAGGATTCACCATTGATATAGATGAAGTTGTTGATCGTAGTCAGGGCAAATGTACAGTTTTAGGCAATCTTGATGCCATAAATCTTTTGCCAAAATGTAGCGAAGATGAATTAAGAGTAGAAATATCAAGACAAATACAGGCAGGACGAAGAAATAATGGTAGATTTATAATGAGCATAGGTAGTCCAGTTACGCCAAATACAACTGTTGAACGAGTGAAATTATATTGTGACATCGTGCATGAACTTGGTTAAAAGAACTGATAAGAGTTTCAAATACTTAATGAGACTGCTTAATGATACTGTATTTACGTCTAATATCAATCAATTTATACTTGACAAACTTAGGCAACTAATGCACAATAATCAAAGTATTTGTTCTGGTATCAAAAATACCTTTTAGAAGGAAAAAATGAAGGTTATTGATAAATATTTAAT
>DTPJ01000255.1 GCA_011334435.1 Candidatus Poribacteria bacterium
GAAAACCTTGAACAGATCATCGTTCCTACCCAAAAGGTTACTGAAATCAAGGACGGGAAGAAAAGAGTTTTGACAAAAACCTCATTTCCAGGATATGTTTTAGTAAAGATGGACTTAAACGATGATCTATGGTATATTGTTCGTAGCACGCCGGGTGTTATGGGATTCGTTGGTAGCGGCAATCATCCAATTCCTCTTGATGAGGAGGAAGTTGAAAATATAATCAGCGGTGGTGAAAGAAGGACCCGCGATGAGGCTAAACGAAAGTTTGATTTTTCTGTGGGCGATAAAGTTAAGGTTATAGAAGGACCTTTCGCAGGTTTTTCAGGAACTATTGACGAGCTTAATGAGGAAAAGAGTAAGCTAAAATTAATGATTTCTATATTTGGAAGATCAACACCTGTGGAATTGGAATTTCACCAAATAGAAAAAACACAGGATTAAAAGATCGGAGCAGTATAAAACATGGCAAAGAAAATATTAACAACAGTAAGACTTCAAATTCCAGCAGGACAGGCAACCGCAGGACAACCTGTCGGACCTGCCCTCGGACAACATGGTGTTAATGCAGGAGAATTTGTCAGAGCTTTTAACGCACAGACTCAAGGACAAGATGGAACGATCGTTTCTGTTTTAGTAACCATTTATGGCGATAGAAGCTTTAGCTTTGTGATTAAATCTCCACCAGCATCTGTTCTTTTGAAAAAAGCAGCTAAACTGGCAAAAGGATCAGGAACGCCGAACTCTAACAAAGTTGGTTCTGTAACAAAGAAAGACATAAGAGAGATCGCACAGATAAAAATGCCTGATCTTAACACCAATGATATTGAGGCTGCTATGCGTATGATAGAAGGAACTGCACACACTATGGGTATAACAGTGGAAGAAGGATAATTGCAGATTTTTAGATGTTAGATATTGTTATATAAAATTCTCTTATGCTAATATCTAATGCCTAACATCTAGTATAAAAAGAGGTTTTTTGGATAAAATGAAGAGAGGTAAAAGATATAGAAAGATCAGTGAGTTAGTAGATAAGCAAAAATACTATGAACTTGAAGAAGCTGTTGATCTCGTCAAAAAAACAGCAAGTGCTAAGTTTGACGAAACAGTTGAATTAGCAACACAACTCGGAGTTGATCTTAGACATGCAGATCAGGCTGTCCGTGGTGCGGTAAGTCTTCCGCATGGAACAGGTAAGGCTCAGCTCAGAGTGCTTGCATTCGCTCAAGGTGAAAAAGCTACTGAGGCAGAGAACGCTGGTGCAGATTATGTAGGTGGAGAGGAACTCGCTAAAAAGATAACTGATGGGTGGCTGGATTTTGACGCAGTTGTTGCTACTCCTGATATGATGCGTGTAGTAGCACCCTTGGGACGTATACTCGGTCCAAGAGGTATGATGCCAAGCCCTAGAGCAGGAACCGTAACTAACGAAATCGGAGCGATGATAAAAGAAATTAAAGCGGGACGATTGGAATGGTCATCTAGCACTCGTATTGACAGAGTAGGTGCAGTTTTGCATGTCCCTGTTGGCAAGGTATCGTTCACAAAAGATCAACTTAAAGAAAATATATTAACTATGATTGACGCAATTATAAAAGCCAAACCAGCAGCTGCAAAGGGAAAATATCTTAAAAGCGCATCAATTTCATGCACTATGGGTCCAGGAATAAAACTAGACACACAAGACTTAGTTAATCTTCTAGAAGGATAACCACGAGAACTGCATGAGTACAAAAATTGCCCCAGCAAGGAGGGAAAATAGTGCCAACTCCAGAAAAACAAGCAATAATTGATGAAATAAAAGGAAAGCTTAGTTCAGCACAGATAGCGATTCTTACAGATTTTCAAGGGCTTAAAGTAGCAGAAATGACGGAACTTCGGAAACTGCTACAAAAGGCAGACATTGATTATAAGGTTTATAAAAACACCTTAATAGGTTTAGCAGCGAAAGAATTAGGCATAATAGGATTAGATAAATATTTGGTAGGTCCAACTGCACTTGCATTTAGCAAAAAAGATGACCTCGCAACACCATCAAAGGTTCTAAAAGATTTTGGCGCTAAACATCAGCATCTTAAAGTTAAAGCTGGTATTCTAAGTAATAAAGCTATCAACGCTGATGATGTAAATGCACTGGTCAACTTGCCGCCAAAAGAGTTTATAATTTCAATGGTTCTCGGAGGTATGCAAGCACCTATAATGAAGCTTTTAGGGGTTTTGCAGGCACCTTTGAGAGACCTCGCATCAGTTTTAAAGAATTTGGCAGATAAACGTGGAGCTGGCGAAAGCACGGATAATGCACCAACTCCATCAGAGAGTCAAGAAAGCCAAAATACGACTGAGGAAAATAACTCAGACACAAATAGCTCAGACCAACAAACATCCGAGAATTAATCATAAGCGACTCGGAATTTTGAATCGGTATTACGAGAAAGGTGGAATGATATGTCTATCACAAGAGAACAAATAATTGAAGCAATTAGCGGAATGTCCGTTTTGGAATTGATGGAATTAGTGAAGGAATTAGAAGAAAAATTCGGCGTATCCGCTGCTTCTGCAATGCCTATGCCCGCTATGGGAATGGGATTTATGCCTCAGCAAGCTGAAACTCAAGAAGCTGCCCCTGAGGAAGAAGAGAAGTCTGAATACAGCGTTATTCTGGTTTCTTCCGGTGATAAAAAGATACAGGTTATCAAAGAAGTTCGCGCAATAACTTCACTTGCCCTTAAAGAAGCCAAAGAGCTTGTTGATAATGCACCATCACCATTAAAAGAAGGTATCAGCAAGCAAGAAGCGGAAGAAATAAAGAAAAAGATGGAAGAAGCCGGCGCCGTTGTAGAAATAAAATAATCTCTGAATTGAGGCTTGAGATATGGGATATAAAACTCATTCTTAAGTCTCTAATTCTAATAACTTTCGTTTTGAATTTTCATTTTGAACTGGTTAATAATACTTGTTGTTTAGCATCTAATATCCAACGTTTAATACACTATTTAAGTATCTGTCCTTTTGCATTTATTGTTTTTTTCCTCTGTGTAATACATTATTATAAAACTTTACATAATTTGTAAGGCGATTTTTTTGCAATTTCCTATTGACATATAAAAATAAATTTGGTATAATATAAAGTTTACTTATGAGACTATGATCCCACAATTTTGATCTGAGGAATAGCAAGGTTGCAACTTTGGAAACTTCATTTTCCTTCCGTGATTTACCCATTTTTTCTTACGCTATTATTATGTAGTTTTAATTATAGCGATATATATATCAAACCAAATTATGTTAGGTTTTTGTTTAATTGCAGATAATTTTTGTATTTATTTGTCACTAACAATACGTTTTTAGTGTGCCATCTTTTTACGATGGAGGAGAGACTATGTATCATGTTGAAAAATTTGGAAGACGTGAGAGGCGATCTTATGCAAAAATCCAAACAAAAAAGGAAATTCCAGATTTAATAGAAATTCAAAAGAAATCCTATGAGGAATTCCTCCAAAAAGATATACCGCCAGAAAAACGAGAAAATAAAGGATTGCAAGAAGCATTTTTTGAGGTTTTCCCAATTAGCAATTACAGTGGCACATTAACACTTGAATTTGTTAGTTATTCATTGGGAGAACCGAAATATGATATTATTGAATGCCAAGAGAGAGGTATGACTTATGCTGCCCCTCTAAAGGTAAAAATTAGATTAATCGTCAGGGAAATAGATAAAGAGAATAACACTGTTAAAGAAAAAGAGATAAGAGAACAGGAAGTTTATATGGGCGAACTTCCTCTTATGACAGAGACAGGGACTTTCATTATAAATGGGGCAGAACGAGTTATCGTCAGTCAACTCCATCGGTCACCGGGAATTATCTTTGAAGACGAGATACATATAAGCGGGAGAAGGCTTTTTTCTGCGAGGATCATACCTTACCATGGTGCATGGATAGAATTTGAGTATGATACAAATGATGTTATATATGTCCGACTTGATCGCAGAAAGAAAATGTATGCTACGTTGCTTTTACGGGCGTTAGGATGGGTCAATGATGATGAAATACTTAGGCTGTTTTCTAAGATTGAGAAAGCAGAATTGAAACAGTGGAAACGGAAAGAGGAAACATTAGAGAGAGAGCATTTTCAAGAAGGTATTGGCAGAATGCTTCTTGCTGATGTCATAGATGATAAATATGGAGAAACGGTTGCTCACGCTAACGAAAAATTGGACGAAAACTTAATCAACAAAATATTATCAACAAACGTCGCAAGCATACGTGTTACATCATCAGATTTTCCTAATAACTTAATTGGTAGGATCACAGCATCAAATGTTGTAAACAAATCTACTGGCGAAGTCGTTGTAGAGATTAACCAAGAGCTTACTATGCAGATGCTTGAAAGCCTCCGCAACGCTGGCATTGAGGAGTTAGAATTATTAGATAGTCAAGACGCGAAATATATTAAATCACTTAGAAATACCTTGATGAGAGATACAGTTAAAGATCAAGACGAAGCATTAAAGGAAATCTTTAAAAGACTTCAACCTAGTGATCCGCCAACCGCTGAAAGTGCAAGGACGATACTTGAAAGAAGGTTCTTTGATAACAAACGTTATGATCTTTCACCAGTAGGGCGTTATAAAATATGTAAAAAATTGGGGATTGACGTTCCTAATCAACAGCGAGTGCTCAGAAGAGAGGATATAATTGAAGCATTAAAGTATCTTATGAAGGTTGAACATGGTATGGGTGGAATAGATGATATTGATCATTTAGGTAATAGAAGGGTTAGGTCTGTCGGCGAACTTCTCCAGATGCAGTTTAGGCATGGGCTTTCCAGAGTTGAAAAAGCTGTAAAAGAGAGAATGACATTACAGGATTCTGAGGAACTTATGCCCCATGATCTTATTAATTCCAAACCCCTCAGTGCAGTTATCAAAGACTTCTTCGGTAGTAGTCAATTATCACAGTTTATGCAGCAGACGAATCCATTAGACGAACTTACACACAAGCGAAGGCTTAGCGCGCTTGGTCCTGGGGGATTACATAGAGACCGAGCCACATTTGAAGTCCGTGATGTCCATCATACGCATTACGGCAGATTATGTCCGATTGAAACCCCTGAAGGTCCTAGTGTCGGACTAATCGTATCGCTAAGCACTTATGCGAAGGTAAATGAATATGGTTTTCTTGAAACACCGTACAGAAAAGTTGTTAATGGTGTTGTCACAGATGAAGTTGATTATCTGTCTGCTGATGAAGAAGACCCATTGGTTGTTGCCCAAGCAAATGCTCCCACAGACGAATATGGAAAGCTC
>DTPJ01000734.1 GCA_011334435.1 Candidatus Poribacteria bacterium
GAGTTTGTCCATAAGGGAATAGTCAAAGACCCAGAGATACACCGTTCCGTCATCAAAAAGATATGCGATCTGTCCATCAGAGAATCGCTTATCATTAAAGGTTTGACATTCTCACCGATAAAAGGTTCTTCGGGAAATATTGAATTCCTTATTTGGCTTAAAAAATCTAATAGCGGTCAATGTTTGAATAATATTGATAGTTTAATTGATAATGTAGTTGTTTCTGCACATAATTTTTGGAGAGAAAAATGAGAGATTTTATTGATCTACGAAGTGATACAGTAACAAAGCCAACGCAAAAGATGCGTGAAGCGATGATGAATGCGATCGTCGGTGATGATTGCTACGGCGAAGACCCAACAGTAAACGAGCTTGAGGCACTCGCCGCAGAGAAAATGGGCAAGGAGTCAGCCATGCTTGTTCCGACAGGGACCATGGGCAACACTTCTGCACTAATGACACACGTAAAACATGGTGACGCAGTAATATTAGAGCCAGATTGTCATATATACTATTATGAGCGTGGCAACGTCTCCGCTATCGCAGGTGCTTTGCCGATATTAGTCTCAGGTGAAGGCGGATGTCCCGATCCAGACATTGTGGAGGATATGTTAGGACGAAATGGCAATCGCCCAAAAATTACGTTAATATGCCTTGAAAATACTCACAACCGAGCCTGTGGTCGCACCATACCTGTTGAAAAAATGAAGGTGATATACGATATATCAAGAAAATTCAACGTTCCAATACATCTTGACGGTGCTAGGATATTCAATGCAAGCATCGCCCTGAATATAGACGTCAAAGAGATCGCCAAATATGCTGATTCTGTTATGTTCTGCCTTTCCAAAGGATTAGGGGCGCCAATTGGTTCGCTTTTAACGGGGACTGCGGAATTCATCAACGAAGCACGAAAAGCACGTAAAAGATTAGGTGGGGCGATGAGACAGGCAGGGGTAATTGCATCTGCGGGAATTGTCGCATTAAAGGAGATGACCGAAAGACTTAAAGAAGATCACGAAAACGCTAAATTGCTTGCCGATGGATTGGCAAAAATTGACAAGGTGAAGGACGGTCTGATCAGAGGCGAAACAAATATGGTTATGATTAATACCAAAATAGTTGGAATGAAAGCGGTTGATCTTGCGAGCGAGTTAAATAAGCGTAATATAAAAGTATCCATCTACGGACCATATACAATACGCCTTGTTACTCATAAGGACGTCAATCGCGATGATATACTTTATGCAATATCTGCTTTTGATGATATTTTTTAAAAATGGAGGGATTTATGCCAAAAAAGAAGAAAACAACAGTGAATTTCGGCGTTATCGGTCTCGGAATGGGAAGATACCACTTGGAAGGTTATCTAAAAGCCCCAAACTGTAATCTGATCGGCATCGCAGATATTGATGAAAACCGCCTTAATGATTGCAAAAATAGATATGGTATTGAAAACGCTTTCAAAGACTACCATGATCTATTAGCACTCAAAGAACTTGACGCAGTAAGTGTTGCTTTGCCGAATTATCTGCACAAACCCGTTAGCATAGATGCCCTTAACGCGGGTAAGCATGTAATGGTAGAAAAACCTATGGCTTTAAACGCAGCGGAAGGTCAAGAGATGCTTGAAACTGCGAAAAAGCAAGGGCTTATATTGATGCTCCATTTCAACAACCGTTATCGTGGAGATATTCAGATGATCAAAAAATTCGTTGACGCAGGCGAATTTGGCGATATTTATTATGCGAAAACTGGTTGGGTGCGAAGAAGAGGCGTTCCAGGGGCGGGAAGCTGGTTTTCTAATAAAAAATTGTCAGGCGGTGGACCTTTGATCGATCTCGGTGTCCATGTTATTGATATGACTATGTATATGATGGGCTGTCCAAAGCCTGTTGCAGTTTCGGGTTGTGCCGTTCAGGCGTTCCCAGAGTATTCTAAATATGGCACTTTTGATGTGGAGGACTTTGCCTCTGCTTATATAAGATTTGAAAACGGGGCAACTATGGCTGTTGAGGTGAGTTGGGCGCAGAATTGCCCATCAGAAAAGCAATTCTCAGAAATCTATGGGACAAAAGCTGGTGCAAGCCTCAGTCCGTTGGTGATATGGACTGAACAGAACGGTATTTTGACCGATATTGAACCGAAAAGCCTTAGAGGAATTTCACAATTTGAGCATTTTGCTGACTGTATATTGAATAAGAAAACTCCAATCAGTTCAGCACAAGATGGCGTAACGATGATGAAAATATTAGATGCTATATATGCTTCGTCAGAATTAAAACGTGAAGTTGTTATCAAATGGGAATAGATATATAGGCTAAATATGCGAAACGTAATAATAGGAACAGCGGGGCATGTTGATCATGGAAAAACTGCTTTAATCAAAGCATTGACAGGGATTGACACTGACCGATGGGAAGAAGAGAAACGTCGTGGTGTGTCTATCGGTCTTGGATTTGCCTATTTCCAATTGCCAGATGGGACAAAAGCAGGCATCGTTGACGTCCCAGGACATGAACGATTTATCAGAAACATGCTAACTGGTGTCTGGGGAATGGATTTGATTTTATTAGTTGTTGACGCTGTTGAGGGTGTCCGTCCACAGACAATAGAGCATCTTACTATCCTTGACCTCCTCGGCATATCCACAGGCATAATTGTCATCACAAAAATTGACCTTGTGACTGAATCACGGATTAAAGAAGTAGAAGAGCAAGTCAAAACTCTGATTAAAGGGAAATTATTGGAAAACTCACCGATTGTTCGTGTCTCATCGGTGACCCTTGATGGCTTTGACGAACTCAAAGCTGAGATAATTAGGCAAATGGATAACCTGAAACCGCCTCGCAGGAGTATGAGCGCGCCGAGATTGCCCGTAGATAGAGCTTTTGTCATTCAGGGATTTGGTGTTGTCGTTACAGGGACATTGATAGGCGGTGAGTTTAAGAAACAGGATATTGTGGCTATAATGCCTGTTGGAAAACGAGGGAGGATCAGAGGGATAGAGGTTCATGATGTTCCAGTTGATATTGCGTCACCGGGTCAAAGGGTTGCACTCAATCTCTCTGGGATTGAAAAAGATGACGTCCAACGTGGAGATGTCATAACAGATTTCAATTTATCAAGGTCAACGACAAGTTTGGATACAGTATTAAAAATAGCTGACACTTGTAACAGAGTATTTGAGAATTGGATAAGGGTCAGATTTTTCACAGGGACAAGCGAAGTATTTGGGCGTGCAATCTTGTTATCATCAGAAGAAGGACTTTTGCCCGGCGATACTGGATATGTCCAATTCAGGCTTGAAAGCCCTATATTTGCCTTTCGTGGTGATAGGTTCATCATTCGGGACTTCGCAAATCAAGAAACACTTGGTGGAGGCGAAATCCTTGATCCTTTCCCTCAGAAACACAAACGGCTTGCAGAGGAAACCATAATAAAAATGAAGCGGTTGGAATCTGCAAATGATGAAGAATTAGTGAAAATCGTTACGGAGTTAAGCGAAAATGTCTCCATACCAGAAAATGATCTTAAGTTTTATCTGCCTTATACTGGTGAAAAGCAAGAACAATTGATTAAGCGAATGGAAGGAAACGCTATAATAAGATATACCATCGGCGATAGACAGATGATCGCATCAAAAGAACGGATGTCTCATATAAGGGATAAAATGTTGGAGCAATTATCACTCTTCCATAAAGAGCGACCGTTGGCAGAAGGGGCTAATTATTCCAAGATACGATCAGAGATCAAAGCTGATGAGCAAACATTTGATCTGTTGCTTCAAGAGCTTATAAAAGAAGGAATGGTCATTAGGATAGGCAATTTTCTAAGGCTTTCATCGCATCAGACGACTTTTTCAGGCAGAGCGTTAAAGATCAGTGAACAGATAGATCAAATATATCTACAAAGGGGTTTCACTCCGCCAGATGAGAAGGAATTGATCTCCATTTTGAGTTCATTTGACAAAGATGATGTTATTGATGTCTGCCAAGCAATGATAAGGGGAGGAAAGCTAACAAAAATAAGCGATGACGTGATTATGCACTCGTCAATTGTAGAAAATGCCTTAAATATCCTCAAAGATCATTTAAAAACTTATGGGACAATAACAGTCTCAGAATTTCGTCAATTAGTCAATACCACCAGAAAATATGCAGTGCCATTTTTGGAATATTGCGACAAGATAGGTTTTACAATAAGAGAAGGAGACAACAGAAGGCTTGTATTATGAATTTGATTAGCCTAAACGTCCTATGCTTTCGCCCCTTATAGTCTTCCTAAAAGATTCGCTTTTCGTTATAAGTGACTGCATATTCGCATTGTCTATAACATCTAATGTAATTTCTTGGTCAGAGATCGATCTGTTATCGGGGTCTTCATTCCATTCAATTACGGCATCCTCAACTGCTTGTTTGCCCGCATCGTTAAAGACTAACGCAAGTTCCATTAAAATCAGGGCATTTGGCGATATGCAAGCAATATCTGCGGATTGGATCGCATATCTGTTTCCGTTAAAAGAGACTGCAATTCCGCCTGATTCGCTGACCAATCTCATAACAGAAGCATCTGTTATGCTATCGCCGACATACATCACTTCTGACAATGGTATCCCTGTTTTCTCGCATATTTTTTTGACTGTGTTAGCTTTTTCAAATCCACCTATAGGATTAACATCTTTAATTAACCTTCCTGCGGACATTTTGGGGAACTCGTCCCAGAATATCTCGTCCAATCTCTCAACGGTTATAATGGTGTCTTTATCAAGATCAGCCCTCGTTTTAGCTGATAACGGTATTTCTATTGTCGGCAAATTTAGTATTTCATCATACAATACCCTAATATATTCTATCTCTGACTTTGGAATATCATAATTATCTAATAACAGTTCAGTGCAAAAGGTGTTTTCAACGGGAAATCCTATAATTTTACAGAGTGAATCAATGTATGGACGATAACTTGTGCTGATGATAAATGTTGGCATTTTTGATGAGATCTGTCTCAGTGCGTAGTCTGCGGAAGGCACAATTAATATGTTATTCTCAGAATATTCCCTGATCATCTTATCTGTAATCCCATAAGCTTTTAGAAATGGCAAAATAAGCTTCAAAGTGTCGCCTGCTTTATATCCATTTTTTTTATCTATGTCCGCAAGTAGATCGTCATATCTGCTAATCTTAGCGAAGAACTTATCGCCATTAGGGATAAATTCTTTTGTTATCTCAAAAGCGTTATCATTTTTTGATATAGGACCCTCGCAATCCGTTGCAAATAGCCTTCGCATTTAGATCAC
>DTPJ01000033.1 GCA_011334435.1 Candidatus Poribacteria bacterium
AACTTTGATGCGATCGCATCAAAGTTGTAATAAAAGAAAAATATACTTTCTGTGAATTCCGGGATGCAATTGTGTGTAGAACCATTTTACAGTCTGGCTCAATTGGTTGTATATTTTGATTGATGTTATGATTGGTTTTAACCGCACCAAGGGCGTATTTTTATTTTGCCATAAAAACAGATTTAGTTATTCACAGGCTATTTCGTAATTCAAAGGAGTTAAAAGGTTCTTGAAGGTTTTATGACTGGTCGGTTAAAATGGCATATATGATTACTAATGGATTTTCTAATTCTACTTATAAAGTTGCAAATATATTAAAAAGGCCTATAATAAAAATAGTTGCTTGTCGAAGATAAGCTGATATAAGCTTATCAATCGTTTTTTATAATTCAGCACTTTATAGTTTTTAATAAGGAGATAGGCGATGAAAAACCTGAAAAGCGCCATTCAAGATGAAGCAATAATGCTTCAAGCGCCAGACGACACCCCGATAGTTATTAATGGTAGTATTCCTTTGGTTGGACAAGTTGACGTAAGCGGGTCTAAGCACTCGATACTACATATCCTCGGCACTCTTTGGCTACTTGACGGAGATTTTGTCATTAGGAATACGCCGAATATCTGGGATGTGCGTTACCTCCTGGAGATTTATAAATCTCTTGGTATAAAGTTTGCTTTAACAAGCGAAGAACTCAAGGTCTCGATTTCCTCTTCTTCCTTTAGATACTCGGAAGAAAAGATGGAGCTTGCCTCTAAGATTCGTAGCTCAATATTACTTTTGGCGAGCTTGCTTGTTAGAAACAAGTACGTCAAGTTTCCAGCTCCTACTGGCGATCGAATTGGCAACAGACCATTCGCCGAGTTCTTCGCGGTTTTGGAACACTTTGGTATTTTCTATTCTATGCAGGATGGATTTATTGAGGCCAGACTCAAAAATCCGTTAGTTGGTAATCGCGTGATTGACCTTTACTCGCATGGTAATAATCGGACAGCATTGACCATTATTTTGGCTGCGGCTAATTCTGGACGAACGATTATTGTGAATCCATTGCCCCAGCCAGAGATAATAGAACTTTGTGCGTTTCTGGATAGCTTCGTTTGTCCAGTTAACGTCGAGTTTTATCCTAGTGGTGCAATCAAAATTATTATTGAGAGTGAAGGCAAAATCCCAATCAATAGCGGTGGTTCCTTTTCGGTGGGACCAGACAAATGCGAGTTGGGATTCTGGATTGCATCTGCCGTGATTACTGGTGGATTAATTGAGTGCCATTTACAATCGCCCATACTTAGTGAAAAATCGCTTGGCCCGCTTAGTGGTATACGTCATTCTTTACTGGACGGTTTTGGGGTTGAAACATCAGTTATCACTACGAGCAGATTTAGGATCGATGGTCAAAGATCAAAGTTGAAACCAATCAACTTGATCGTGCCGCACAACAAGGAATTAACAACGGGTTTATCAATTGACGTATGTCCGCAGTTCATTCCGCTTATGACGCTGGCATCAGGAAAAAGCCAATACCGTGATTGTAAGTATGGTGCCTCTCGTGTAACCACTTTCCTTACTGAATTGCGAAAGTTAGGAATGATTATCAGCCTACATGGTAACACTCTGGAGATTCAGGGCAGAAATGATCTGTATGGGGCAAGGGTTACGGGCACCGATATCCGCGGGGCGGCATCTCTACTTATTGCTTCCTTGGGAGCAAAGGGTCAGAGTGAATTGGACGGTATGTTCTATATAAACCGTGGATATCACGACATCGTAAGGAAACTTAACTACTTGGGTGCAAACATTAGAAGAAAGGAGTTATAGAGATGAATTCGTTAAGCGAAAAGAAAGTGATTACCCTTGTCGACGATCTCTCGCTTCTTATCGATAAGCAAGTAGAGAGTATCTCGGCAACGGAAACTGGGTGGTTGGTGAAATTTATTGACCAAGATCAAGTTGCCGTGGACAAAAAAATTCCATTTGTAACAATGGTTATAGCCAGTTTCGCAAATGACCGTCTGCGAGGCATGCCTTCGGGTTTCGATGAAGTGCTTGAAGCAATCGAAGATACACATCTGGTCTCTCTAAAGATCAATCGCCTCAGCAATAAGGAAATCATTGTAGAGGTGGTGGCGGATAATGGTTCTAAAAGAATTGAACTTTCTCGAGATTCGGATATTTTTGATCCGTCATACTCTATTGATGAGTTCTTCACAGAGATTGGCCCGAATGTTCAAAAGTTTGCTACCGGGCGATCTCTCGCCCCTCTACCACGGCAGATGTTTATTGATCGGGTAAGCGAAATCTACCATCTGGCACGAAAAAAAGACTTTGATGCTATTATCAAATTACCACCGTTGCTTATAACGGTGGGCATAACAGACCTCTGCAACTTTAAGTGTAAAATGTGCTTCCGAACAAGGGGTGGGTACGTCCCAGGAAGGTTTATATTCCCGGATGATATTCTTCGTAACTTAGTTTTGGATATGGCACGAATGGGCGTTAATGGATTGAGATTTTGTGGTGAAGGAGAAAACATGCTTCATCCAAAATTCCTCGAGACATTAATGTTGGCCAAAGTAGTTGGCTTGCGTACTTTTCTTATTACCAATGGAACAATGCTTAACAGAGGATATCAAATTATAGCTCGTTGTCTTGATTATCTAAGAGTGAGTTTTAACGCACTTACGCCAGCCAGCTATCGTATGGTGCATGGTATCGATAATGAGGAAACTTATTTCGTTGTTTTGGAAGGATTGAAATCTGTTCGGAAGGAGCGAGACAAGTTGGACAGCAAGCTGCCAATTGTCAGTATGAGTTCCGTGATTATCCCAGACAATATCAAAGAGTCATTGCATGGTCGATTAGTTGATGATTTGCGAGATATCGGTCTTGACTTTCTGGTGATAAAAAGCGATCGCCTCTGGCAAATGGAACAACCAGATAAAGATAAGTATTTTGAGATTATCGGCCGGTTTAGTAAATTGCCTATTCGGGTTACCGACTATAGTGGTAACAGTAGCGGAAAAATAGATAAGATCCATAACTGGGAACAGGAACTTGGGCTTGGTTGTATCGTGAGGTTTATGCGAGCCAATATCGATCGTTTCGATGTTCATAGTTGTGTAACCGGGCATGAGGTGTATGGGGTTATCACCGAACATCGCCTTCCTGAAATTTGGGCTTCCGCTCAGAGATTAGCATCACAGCACCGTCGGAGCAAAACAAAACTCAAAACATGTAATAAATGCTTTTGGGGTGACTTTCACCGAATTATGAATTACCTTTTTGAACAGGAAGCAAAAAAGCAAAATTGAGGCAAAGATCTATATTGCTCTATATCTTTGTTGTGTCAGAAGCACACACAAAGTTATAGAGCATTTTTAATTACTATTTTTTATGCTATAATGCGTATATGAATGCGTATATGTTTAAAATAGGCTATCGGGCAATTTATCAAAAAAATATTCGTTTTGCTATCCAAGAAGCAAAACACAACGGTTTTGCTATATTAGAAATTCATCTTTCTTCTCCACAGTTTTTACCCGCAAGATATTCGCTAAAACAGTTAAAATTATTAAAAGATTTTGCAAAAAAACAAGACATTGCTTTACAAGCTCATGCTCCCTTGGAACATTCTTTAATATTTGTAAATCCAGAATTAAGAAAAAGCGCTAAAAAACAAATAGAAGAGATGACGCAATTTTGCAACACCATTGGCGCTCAATGCTTAACTTTGCATATAGGCAAGCCCGACACATATCACAACGTTAATGGTAAAAAGTTAAAAGCCGATGATGTCTATCCAGATTTTTATAGGAAATTATTTGAGGACAGTGTAAAGCATATCATTTCGCTTTCTTCAAATGATGTGCGTATATGTGTTGAAAATACAGATAATTTTAGCGCTCAATATCAAAAAGTTTTGGATAAATATTTGCCAAGTGGCAAAATATTTTTAACATGGGATATAAGAAAGAATTATTCTTACATCAACAATGAGTTAGACAAGGACCAATGGAAATTTTTCCAAAAAAATACCCGTTATGTAAAAAATCTGCATATCAGCGGCCTAAACGCAGCCCATGGCAAACTTGAAAAAGGATGGGTAATAGAACTTAATAGATTTCTCACTCTGTTTAGTAATGAAACGTTACCGCTTATTGTTGAGGTTATGCCATTAAAATATGCTCTTGAGGCAAAAAAAATAATAAATCGCTTAATAGAGGAATATTTATAGTAGTTTTGAGGGGTTAAATATGAGGAAATTTTTATCAAAAAGACCAGCTCTTATAAAGAGTGGCGTAACCCTGAATAAAGAAATAGGAGTAAGAAAAAAATTTGTTTATTATAATCGAACATATTCCTATTGGGAGTCTAGGGCGCAGAAGTACCTTGAAGAGCCAAAACAAAAAGTTCTCAATGTAGTTACCTCTATATTGAGAAGTAATGAACCTAGAAAAGTTCTTGATATTGGTTCTGGTCCCGCTTATTATGCAGTTAAGCTCGCTAAAAATCTAGGATGCCAAATTACTTGCCTTGATTTTTCAGAAGAAATGCTTAAAAAGGCGCGAGATAATGTGAACAAAGAAGGGCTTAGTAAATCTTTTGATTTTATTAGAAAAAATATAGTTTATGCCACTTTGCCAATAGATTCGTTTGACGCGGTTACTTTTATTTCTGTACTTCATTACCTTCTTCCAGAAGATATCGAACTTTCTTTAAAAAAATCCTACACAACTCTAAAAGAGGGGGGTAAGATTATTATCGTTGAGTATTGGGCCAACGAAATACTTACAGAAATTGAGAAGCTCACACTACAGATTGCAGAACAAAATAGAGTTAAGTATGGTATTGAGGCAAATTTTTTGAAAGAAAATGATTATAAGAGACTCTTGAAAATTATTGGCTTTAAGAATATTAAAGTAAATTATGTGCGAGAAAAAATTTATCTTGGTAAATATTTTGAGATGAATCCAAAAATACAATTTAAATGCAAAAACGAATATTTTATAAGAGTGGCTATTTTTGAAGCAACAAAGATAAAATAAATATCTTTGAATTACGAAATAGCCTGCGAATAACTTCTTGAGGGGGGACAGACCCCCCTCAATTTGAGGGGGGTCTGTCCCCCTTTGATAATTTATCAGTTTTCAAACAATTTTCAAAAACAATTTTCAAATGAGTTCAGCAAAAACCCTGCTCTCTTTTTATTTCAATTTTGATGCGATCGCATCAAAATTGAAATAGTTTGAAAATGTGGATAAACTTGGTGAATGTGCTTTAATCTT
>DTPJ01000475.1 GCA_011334435.1 Candidatus Poribacteria bacterium
CAGATCATCATTGTAATCAGTTCGTCCTGCTTGGGTTAACGCTACTCTAATTTTGCACTTATCTCTCATTATTCGGTGATATATGCCCGGTGTGTTTTCGGACTGCATACGCTCTGAAATCTCACGATAATTGTCATCGTTGATGTCATCAAAGCGGTAAAATTCCTTCACAGCGATCAATGCAGGTCTCGCGTAAGACCCATATCTAATATGCTCAAAATATGGCTTGAACATCTTCCATCTATCGTCAAGTGGCTTTTCTGAATCAATGACTGTGTTATAATCATCGGGCTTCATACCAGAAGTTATCAGATCAGTTCTAGTGTAATGTGCAAAAAGCGTTAAAACATCTACTTTTGAGCTTGTCCTGACATGCTCAGGTGGCAGATGTTCATGTGCATCAACGATCATCATGTTTTCCATCGCTTCTATTAAACGTTCTTCTGTCTTCGTGTAATTCATAAAATTCTCCCTGAAATAATTGTTGTAATGCTAATAATTAGAATTCAACGTCCATTGACAATCTCCAACAACATAAACCCAATATGCTTTTCCGGGTTCAATTACAAGTAGATCATTCGGTGGATTGTTCGGCTCGTAACCTAACCAACCTCCATTATCAGGATCAATTGTCCATACTGACGGATTATAAGCTATAATGCTTGATATTGCAGATTGAATATTGACAGGATTTTGTATAGGGCAACCGACAAAATTCCAACCATTATGCAGATTTATAACATTATTAGGCAATGTCCCAACAATGTCAAACACCGCATCCGCAGTCATAAATATTTGATAGCCAACTCCTGCCTCTACTATTGACAGATCATTTAGAAAATCAGGTCCATCAAGATCATATCTCAACCACTTTTCGGTTTCCGCATCATAAGTCCAAATAGACCTTGCATTCGTGCCTATTAAATTTAAAATAGCTGTTACGTTTGGATTAAACGGTTCAACGGGAAACGAAACATAGTTCCAACCAGCAGAAAGCGATATTGTATGTTTAATGCCAACGATTACATTAACTCCCTGTGAGTCAAGATAATGATTTATCGTCTTAGTCTTTGGCGGTCTTTGATATGTTTTATCATAGACCCTTGCATAGAGGGTATGTCCTCCATAACTTGCGTAAGTGCAATCCCAGATCGCCTCCCAAGGCTCTCCATTGTCATCAACAGCTATCGGCTGTTTAATCCCGTCAGGCTTGCCGTCATAAAATTCAACCTTGCCAACTTCTACTGTATCACCTGCATCTATTTTCAGCAAGACTTGTCCATATATCACTTCATTTTCTCTTGGAGAAATTATAATCGCTTTGTTTGGATTAGCGTTGTCAATAAATTGCTTATAAGCATTTAAAATAGGCTCGTCACTTGGGCTTGGCAGACCATAAAGCGTTTTGACGCCATTTATTGGTAATCGCATTTGAATATTTTTGCCATCAACTGCATTCGCCTTTGTGTCAACCGTCACAAAAAATCTTTGATCACTCGGCATAGGATAGTTTATAGATGCCTTGTTTGATCTCATAGATAATGGCGGTGAACTTGCAGGACCTTCATACCACATATTATAAGATGAATCAGCGGTCAATGTTTTAACAAATGGAGAATCGTCACCATTAGGCTCAAATTTTCCGTCTTTATCTCTATCTGCCCATAACTTGACGGTTATATCGTTTTTGTCTGCACTTCCGACATTCTCAACAACAAAATAGACAAGCTGATCCTCGCCTTCGCCAGTGACTACTTCATTATTGTCATCATCACGATATATATCCTCATTGCCATCATATTGACCGTTTCCATTTGCGTCAACATATCTTTCGTTATCGTTAAAACGTCTTAGACCAGCTTTTCCGGGCATAAGCACAGCATCAGTGCCAGTTCCATCAAGCGGTCCTGCGTTTAATTTTCCGTCGCTGTTTCCATCTCTGATTATTGCCTCATCTTCATCGTATAACGAGTTATTAGCGTTTATTCCGCCATCTATGTATCTCTCGGTTGTAGAAAATCTTTTGAGAGAAGCCCTTCCATTAGTGACAATCTCATCTGTCGGATCAAGGAGACCGTCTCCGTTCAGATCGTTGACGATAGCCTCGCCTTCCTCATATTCGCCAGAATCCAAAGAGTCATCAAGAAACATAAAATTAGACGGAAATGGCTTAATGCCTGCTGTTCCGTCAAGTATAATTACATCGGTCTTTCCTAATACGTCATCAGCAGTCCCCCAATTAGCTTCTGTGATAATTGCTTCGCCACTATCATAAGCATCATTATAATTAGAATCTGCAAACCTATATAAATTCTGCTCAAATATATGAAAGTTTGCCTCTCCTTCAATCAAAATCTCATCGGTGCTTTGCAGTATATCGTCTTCTGAGAAAATTAGGGCTTCTGAGACTGCATAAACGCTGTCATTATTGGTGTCACAGAACATCACATTTGACGGGAATTTTTTCAAATCAGCGACGCCATCATATATGATCTCTGTCGGATCAACTTTATTATCGCTGTTCAAGTCATTGATCAATAGCTCGCCGTCATTGTAAAGTCCATCTCTGATGCCTGAGTCAGAATATTTGAAGTTTGTCCCATCAAAAGATCGCAGTCCTGCATATCCAGATGTCTTAATTTCGCCATTTCCGATCATATTATCGCCGTTATCTGCTATTATCGCCTCACCAAAGTCTGTGTTGTATGCTTTATAGTCGTAACGTCCGTTATGGTTATTATCTGCATATTTGTCATTTACATTAAAGTCGCTAAGATTCATACTTCCAGCGGTTAAAATCTCATCAGCACTTAGAATATTATCTGCGGTATCCGCTATTAAAACTCCATCAAGATATGATTCTCCTGCAAATTTTATATTTGTGCCATCAAAACTATTTGCTTTCCCCGCTATAATCACACGATCGCTAAATTCTAATATCTGATCTCCGTTTCCACCGATTATAGCTTCATCATTATCATAGTTGTCGTTATGATTGTAGTCAATAAAACTCGTCTGTATGCCAAATCCTGTCAATCCTGAATAACTGCCAGATGCGACGATCTGATCTTCTTTGTCTAAAATATCAGGATCAATCGGAGTATATATGATCGGCTCATCTTGTGGATCAAAAACTCCGTTCCCATTCCAATCACAGAATCTGTAATCATCTGAGGTAAACAGCTTTAAGGAAGGTATTATCCCCGGGTCTCCGATCTCCTCATTTTTGAGTTTATTGTCCTGATCCTCATCTTTTGCAATAAGTTCCGTCCCAAAATCAACTTCATTATTGTTGTTTGCATCAACATATTTCATATAGCGAAAATCTTTGAGACCTGCATTTCCGGGAACAATTATCCTATCATCATTAGCTCCTGTCCCAATTGATCTTATTATACCGTCGTTAAAGGCATCGTAAATTATAGCTTCGTCATCTTGATATTCGCCATCGTGATTGCTATCAGACCATTTCATCTCAGGTCTCCACGCATGGAAACAATATCCAGAAGCGACTATAGAGTCTGTCCCGCTACCATTTAATTTCCCTTTGTTTAGTTGATTATCCGTTGAAATAATAATTGGTTCATAGTTTACCCAAGGAAAAATATCATAAAAACCATTATAGCTGTTTGATCCGTCAGTGTCTATATATTTATATTCTTGCCTGTCATTTAATTCAATCATGGCTGATCTGCCGATCTCTCCGTTCATAATGACACAATCACGGTTTCTCATTCCCGGTGATAGATATGTCAATACTCCATTTTTATCAATATGATTTCCTGCGAGTATGAATTCTCCCTTGAAATCTGATGTTGAATACCAGTCAAAAACTATTGCCTCACCAACGTCAAAGGAATTATTTTCGTTTCCATCAACGTATTTTTCACTACGTTTAAACGCAGTTATATCTGCTTCACCTGATGATATAACTCTGTCCGTTCCGTTAAGCTGACCAACATCAAGTATGCCGACATCCCCACCATCAAAAATTATGGCTTCGTTTCCATCAAACTTATTGTTATGATTTGCATCTATATATTTCAATGGAGATTTAAGTTTATTAATGGCAACTTTGCCTTGTGCTACAACTTCGCCAGAATCTATCATATTGTTGTTGTTTGCGTCATTGATAAGCGGTTCGTCAATATCATATAAGCCGTTTTTTAGGAATTGATCACAAAATTTTAATTGAGATTGAAAATTGTTAAAGCCTGCCCTGCCCTCTGTAACGATTATATCAGGATATACTATATCATAATTTGGCGGGACAAGTGATAGATCAATAATACATTCGCTGATGAATGTTATAGTGCTGAATGTATAGCTTCCATCGTGGTTATTGTCAATATATCTTATTTCGCCCCAATTTGTGCTAATACCTCTTGGCGGAGTTCCACCATAAACTATCAGATCAAATTTGTCCCATTGATTAGGAGTTTCGCCTGTGCTTTCGTTTATTATTGGCTGTCCGTCGTAATCTGTTATAGTTTTGTTGGCTAAGAATTTCTCTTGTGAATTAAAAGTCTGCATAACTTGTCGCCAAGGCAGTCCGTCTTCAAGGTTAGATGACCATTGCCTCGTTGTGTTATTTTTGATTTCACCATAGACTATATCATTAGCATCAAGTATCCCAAAAGGAGCATTATCCTTTATTAAAGCCTCGTAGTTATCTAACGAACCAAAATTATATGAATCTATATAAGCGTTTATGTTGGAATTTGGCGGGTTGAGTGTAGAGCCATCAATTGACACTATCTGAGCGCCTGACCAATTATAAAAATCGTCAGTAAAATCAATCTTTCCCCAGATGAAGTCAGAGGGATCAAGTATGCCTATCGGATCGTTGTCGGTAATCAGGACCTCATAATCATTAGGCTGACCATCTAAATTTTTGTCTATGAAAGCGTTGATCTGCGGATTTGCTGGTTTTAATTGAGATGCAAAATTGCCGATAGGTTTGATCTTTGCTTTGCCTGATACAATTATCCTATCAGCACCTGTTCCGTCCAAAAGTCCGACGTTTAGCTCTTTATCTCCGTTATCTGCTATAATTGCCTCAGTATCAGTTTTTGTTAGAGGTTGTCCACTTGCACTGTAAAATCCGCTATTGTCTGAATCTATATAACGTATCCTTTCATTAAAATTACGGATTGTCCCTGGATTTGTGACCCTGAATGTCCTGCTTGATTCATATACAATCGGTTCGCCATCTGTATATTTTCCATCACCATCGCAATCAACAAATTTCTCGTTCACACCAAAACTTTTAATATCAGC
>DTPJ01000891.1 GCA_011334435.1 Candidatus Poribacteria bacterium
TAAAACAGAATCTAATTTATTCCAGAATAAGTTTTAACTTTGAAATAAATCAGCCACAAATTGACACAGATATAACATAGAAAATCATCTGTGAAATTCTGTGTTTAATCAGTGGCTAATTCAAAAATTCTTATACATCGCAAATCTTAAATGCTGTGCGGAGTGCCTCTATCGGATCGCCTTTTGGCACAAATTCCTGTCCTACATAAAGATCATAGTCTGTGTTTGCTATTGTCCGCATAATAGCTGGATAATAAAGCTCCTGCTCTTCGTCAAGGTCTCTGCGACCGGGATTGCCTGCTGTATGGAAATGACCGATGTATTGTATATTGTCTTTGATAGTCTGAATTATATCGCCTTCCATAATTTGCATGTGATATATGTCATAAAGCAATTTAACTTTTGGTGAGTTGACCCTTTTTATAACCTCAGCGCCCCACGCAGTATGATCGCATTGATAATCTTTGTGATCTCTTTTACTATTAAGAAGTTCCAATACTAAATATACTCCTGCGTCCTCCGCTGATTTAGCTACTCTCATCAGTCCCTCGGTTGTCGCATCTAACCCCTCTTCATCAGATAATCCATTACGATTGCCCGAGAAGCAGATCAGACAGACAATACCGTTCTTTTTCGCAATTTCCAGATTTTTCAGTATTTCTTGTTCTATTCTGTCGTGATTAGACCGTTTATTAAGTCCATCAGTCAAGGAAGCATGACCGATAGCGGTCGCTATGACCATTCCGTGATCTCTTATCATGCCATAATATTCTTGTGGTGGCATTTCAATTGAAGCATATCCAATCTTGGCTGCTTCTTTAATTAATTCCTCTGGTTTAACTTTATTAGCAAAGCACCAATAGCAAACTGACTGTTTAATTCGTCCCATTTCTTTCTCCTATCCTGTGAAATTTTTTTACTCTAACTTGACAATAACCTTTTATTGTTATTATTTAACCATTTGTAACAAAACGAGTTTTATCATAAAACGCAAGGCTAAGTTTCGCTTGCGAATAATTGGGATTTATCTCCAAAGCTCGCTCAAAACATTTGCAGGCTTCTTCTGACATTCCCATCTCTGCAAGGCATTTTCCAAGACCCGTTATAGCTTTGTAATTGTCCTTATCCATTAAAATAACCGATCTAAATACCCTTGCAGATTGTTCATATTCCCCCTTTTCCATAAGATTAGTTGCTCTATTGATATTGTTCTCAATCTCATCTGATCTTGGGCTTTTCTGCTTTTTGGATTCAGATTGAATAACATCAGATTTATCAGATTGATTATCAGCAATATCTTTTAACATACAGCATTTCTTATATTTCCTACCACTACCACATGGACATGGATCATTCCTTCCGACTCTCAAAACTATCACCCCAGCATTTAGCTTTTATGTCTTTCCAACCGATAAGTTTAATTCCAAGCTCATCAATTAGCTTTTTTGTCTCTGGATCAGTAAATACCTTATAATCGTAATAACGGGCTAAATAGCTATTGGTTACATGTTTAAGCTCCTCATCATCCATACCGAGATGGACAATTATTTGATTGACACCGGGTTTTAGATTTCTCAAAGCATTATGATAAGACGCCTTTTTTTCCTCATAAGTTTGTCCTGCTCCTGCTGACACAAGCTCATCAAGATATGGCATATCAGAGAGGTTCATCTCCGCTATCTTATCAGCAAGATCACTTCTCATGTCTTTAAGACGATTTATAACATCAGGAGTTAATTTGATCAACATCGGAGTTATATTATACTCTTTGGCGAGACGTAAGTAAATCTCTAAAAATTCTGGTTTAGCGAAAACCGTTCCCATGTGAGTATCAAGATGGGTTGGTTTTATGCCAAATTGCAATGCCCGCTCTATTTGTGCTTTTAATTCTATTTCCACTTCCTCTGCTTTTGCATGTTGTCTAAATTCCTCTGTTGATCGCCACAAAAACCCTTCGCTATCAAGCAGGCTTGGCACTTTATCTTTTGGCGCGACAGGTCCCCATCTGTAATATTTCCATTCGCTTGTAGTTGTTAAGTGGATACCGACGTCAAGTCCTGGGTTTTCGCGGTAATAAGCAGCAAATTCAGGAAACCAAGGACAAGGGACCATAATGCTTCCGCAGGTCACCATTCCCTGCTTAAATGCGGAAGCTGTCGCATAGTTTACAGAATGACACATACCAATATCGTCTGCGTGAATTATCAATAGCTTATCAGTTGGTTTATAGCCTAATTTTTCAGCCATTGTCATATCTGGACTTGATATAGCCATAGAAAAAGTCATCAATATAGAGATAATTTGACACATAATTGTTTCCCTTTCTTTTTATTCTGACGGTCTTTTTAATTTCATTCTCCTTAGTTTTTGTGAAACAGATGCGGGTGTTGTCAACAAAGCATCTGCCATCTCACTATCGGACATTGTTAAATAGTTATCTAACAAAAATTTTTCTGAATCAGGCGTCCATTTGAAAGTCCGACGAAGTCCAAGCCTTATAAGCCTATTATTGATAGCCAATGACGTTGTTTTCAGCCTCTTTGCTAATTCCTTGTTCGTCATTATAAGATAATTCTTTTTCAGGTAATTGTCTTTTCTTTCGTCCCAATGCTCAATCCTATGCAAATTCATTTTCCGCAATTGAAACGCTATGGAGTCAATCGTCGTCCCGAAATGTTCTGCAAGCTCTATATTACTCATTTTCATATAATTATTCAATAGAAAATTGCGATCCTCGTCAGTCCATCGTTTCCTTGACCTTTGACTTTTTTCGTCAATATGATTCTTTTTCATAGAATTTTTAGAATTATACCTCCTTGATCAAATCGCCCTTCAATAAGGGATTTATTTTCCCTAATAGATACGTTTATCAATAATTGATGGAATTTTCCTATTTGAAAAAAAATCATTAGTGACAAATCTCAGCTCAATCAAAATAAAATCCTCGCTTAAAAAGTATTCTAACTCGCTCGTCTGATATAAAGCGGAAAGAATTTCTTTCTCTTTGCTTTTGATTTTCTCTGGCAGAATTATGGTCAGTTTGTCTTTTTTCTGCTCTGTGGAAAGGATTATCTGCATAAATCCTGTTTCGTTTATATCAGAATATACCGCATTAAGAATGGTATCATAATAGAATTTCTCGCCCAAAATGCTAAAACTGTCATCAGTTCTACCGATGACTTTAATTCGCGGAGAAGTCCTTCCACACGGACAAGCTGAGTAATCAATCTGGACAACATCGCCTATACGATACTTAATAACAGGCTGAACATCAATCTGAGTTGTTGTCCAAGCGATCTCGCCTTCATAAATCGTTTCATCTATTTTCTTTGGTTCTATTAAGCTTGGATAGTTGACGTCATTGTAAATGTGAATTCCGTTGTGTTGTGTGCATTCTCCTCCGATAGTGCTTACTTCTGTCCCGCCATAGTGAGAGAAAATCTCCACTTTAAGCTCATCTTCTAATCGTTTCCGAAAGCTATTGTTGATCTTTTCGCCGAAATAGACTATTTTTCGTAGGTTTGTCTCCTTATTTTCGCTATACATACGTGATATAGTCTCATAAGACCTTGCTAAAAGGCTGGGGACAGTTACTATTACCGTTGGATCAAGTCTGATTATACCTTTCAGTGATCTGTCAAAGTCCGATTGTATGCCATAATATATAGTATTTTTAACGCCTAAACTTTCTAATGCCTTAGCAAACCATATATAGATGCTTGGATTGCCTACATCCATAAATAAAACAACATCGTCTTTTGATATATCAAATCCAGCAAAGACCCTTGTAGCTAATCTCATCTCGTTTATCTCGTCATTTATGCTTTGAAATCGTCTTTTCGGTCTTCCTGTTGTCCCTGATGTTGTCTCTACACAAAATAAATGCCTATCTGCTTTAAGAAATGCGTCACTTTCAAGCATAATATAATCGCTTTTGGTCATAAAAGGCAATTTTTCTAAAATGTCCATAGGTTCCATACAAGGATCAACATTAGCTCTGTCAAATTGCCATCTATAATAAGTGAAAAAATCGTAAACTCTTATAAATAGAGACGATAATCTTGGCTTTATTATGTCGTCAAGCAGATTTTTTTGATTTGCACATTCACAACTTGGGTCTAATATCATCAATGTTCCCCAATATATGTTATCTGAAATTGATTTTCGTCAATAATTTTCGCTCTATCTCCCGTCTTATATCGTATAAACGGCTGAAGATAGTTGTCAATAGTTGTCAATACAAGAATATCATCTGATGGGTCTGACTCAATATAAAAAAATTCCTTTGGGTAAATATAGCTGTCTCCGATTCTAATTGCTATCCAACTTATTTCGTTAATTGCATATATATCATAATGCCTTATTTTTTCATAAGAGAGATTTCTATCGTATCTGTTTATCGTAAATATATATGGAATGCCCCATTCGGTTACATCGTCAATAATTTTGTCCGTTCCTAAAAACAAACAATCAGGTTTAATTCTATCTATCCATTTATACATCTCATAAGAAGTGTGGTCTCGCAAGAAAAACATTGAAGTTTGGTATTTGTAAAATAGAAGATTATTAACGATCTCACCGCAGTAATAGGCATGTTTTGCATCTGTTATTACTGCAAAGATAGAGCCTTCCTTAATATCTGTTTGTTTAAGCAAATAATAGAACACACTATATCGGACATCTCTATCATAGGTGCTTTCAAGTTTAGACAATGGGAAAATAGACTTATTTTCTATTGCAGGCAAAATATAGATAATTTCGTCAATATCAGATATAGAATCAGTGATCGCATTTGCACAGAGATCGCTAATTCTAAGATAAGGCAGGTTTTTGAAATCCTCCAAAGAGTTTATATCAGGCTTTTTTTGATATAGCTTACGGTATAATGGGATATTATCATAAGCATAATCAACGACAGATTTTATCAGATCAAGCATAATTTACATATCCATTATGAATTTATAAGCTATTTTTCGGCAACGGATAAAATGGCGTTAAAATTGGATAAGATATTTTCCAGTTTTTCATTTATAGTATTGCCATCAAGATTAGCTTCGTAGATAAAAGCACCATCATATTCTATATCACTAAGGGCGTTAGCAAAAGCTCCCCAATCTATTAATCCCTTAAATGGCATCCAATGTTTTTCATCAATTCCATCATAGTCAGAAATATGCAAAGTGATGATCCTCTTGCCTAATTGTCTGACAATATTTGGTATTTTTGTATGATCTTTTGCGTGATTAACGTCCAAGCAAAATCCTATATAATCAA
>DTPJ01000638.1 GCA_011334435.1 Candidatus Poribacteria bacterium
CTTAAGAACAATAACTTCAAAATGCTAACAGGAGAAGAAGTATATAACATATAGAAAGGGGGATAATGACGACTACCTAAACTTGCCAAGGGGTTGCAAGGGGTAGTCAGAGGATAACTATTAAAAGAAATCCTTTGTTTGATAAATATGGAATTAGTTTAGTTGGCGATAAAAAGCCAAAGTTTATCAAATTTAGAGGAGGAACTGTGTAAAATGTATAAGCTATTTATTGCTTTCTGTATAGCTATATTGGCTTTAGGATTTTCAATTAGTGTAAGTGCTGCGCTTAAAGATGCTGTTGGAATATGGACTTTTGATAACATCAAAGGTGATATTGTAATTGACGATTCTGGAAACGGAAATAATGGCAAATTCATCGGGAAACCAGAAATTGTCAATGGCAAGTTCGGAAAAGCCATTAAATATGACGGCGTCAGCCAATGCGTAGAAGTCCCTGATAGTGATTCCCTTGATCTTACCGAACAAGTCACTATGTTATGCTGGTTCAACTGGGAGGGATCAGGCGACGGTTGGCAAACATTTTTCTCAAAGGGTCCTATGAGCGGAACCAACGAAAACTATGCTTTGTTTATCAATACATCTGGCGGATATTTTCATTTTATACTGACACCACCTGCAAGAATTAATGTTGATTCTCCCGGTGGAGTGATAAAAAAGAATGAATGGCAATTTGTTGCAGGCACGTGGGATGGCAAAACAGTCAGAATATATCTTGATGGTAAACTGATAAAAGAACAAGGGTTATCAGGGAAGACAACCCCAAACGACAATACCCTCAGATTAGGGCATAGAGAAGGAAGTCCGCATTGGTGGAAAGGAATGCAGGACGAAATGGGACTATTCAAAAGAGCATTAACAGAAGACGAGATCAATGCTATTATGAAAGATGGGTTTGCCAAATTTATGGCAGTAGAAGCGAAAGGCAAGCTTCCTATTGCTTGGGGAGAGATAAAATCCCGATAACGGTTCTATCGTAGATCAACCGAATCAATTTTATAGAAATGTTTTCAAAATTTCTCATTAAAAAGGGGGATAAAAGGTATAGGCGTTAAGTTAAGGGAAAAACGTTATTTTTAACGTGAGATAATGTTGTTTCTAGCCCCGAAGGGGCGCCATATTTATAGAAACGATAAACGTCAAAATACAAAGCTCCAGCGGAGCGAAATATGATGGGTAAATATGTCGCTCCTGACGGAGCTAAAAGATTTTTTATTTATGTGTTTCTATAAATATATCACCCCTTCGGGGTTAAGAGTCCTTAACTTAATGCGTATGGGATAAAAGGGGGGTTTATCTCTTAAAAGTCCCCCTTTGAGCCATTATTGAATAATTAACCTAAGTTACTGTTTATAAAAAAGCTTTATTCAAAGTTCAAGCAAAAATGAAAAGCTTAACCTTTTTAGTTCTCCTGATTTTTTCTTGTTAAAAAATCAAATGTTAAGTAAAATCTAATGTTAGGAGGGATTATATAATCTTTTTCAATTTTTATTGGGTGTAATTAGTAAATTTGTTTTACTTACTTGTTTTTCTACGTTTTCTATTTTATGAGAAAGGGGGATATGTTATGGAAAAGATAACTACATGGGTTTTTGTTTCAATGTTTATTCTAATATCTGCTTATGCTTTCCCTGCTGATCCAACAAAGGGCACGTTAAGGGTGAGCGGTGACAATTCATGGGAAGCCTATGTGGATGGGGAAAAAGTTGGTCAAGGGGCAGACTGGCAGAAGGTAGGTATATATGAATTTGGAATACAGAGAGGTTCTTTTACAATTGCTGTGCATGTGCATGATGCAGAACCGGGAGCATCAGGTCGTGGTGGATTCTTAGCTGACATAATACTCAATAACGGTGAATACCATTTTACCGGAGAGAAAGGTAAAGATGGTATCCAGACATGGAAATGTAGTGATGATGCCGGTTATATGAAGAAGAACGATTGGATAAAACCCGGTTTTAACGATGCTAATTGGGTGGAACCCACGCTGTATGAACAGTTCGGCGGAGGTATATGGGGATTTGGCGCTGGTGCGATGAGAGCAAATGGATTACAAGACCCGGATTGCAAAGCTTTCTGGTGCTGGGCAGGTCCCAATGACGTAGCTGATGAAGTATTCTTCCGCTATGTTTATGGACAGAAACTTTCAGTTGAGCCTAAAGGTAAAATCACCAGAACTTGGGGAACAATAAAATCCAATTTTTAGAAAGGAGATCGTCATGAAAAAGTTTCTAATTAGCTTTGGTGTTATTGTTTTGATGTTTTGTTTATGCTTCTCTGCTTTTTCGGCAAACAGACTCCGAGTAAGCGGTGACAATTCATGGGTGGCTTTTGTTAATGGTGAAAAAGTTGGTCAAGGCAATGACTGGCAAGCGGTAGGTGTCTATGAATTTAAGCTACTAAAAGGCGGTGCCGTGATCGCCATATACGTCCATGATGCAGAACCGGGAGCATCAGGTCGTGGTGGAGCACTCGCTGACGTTGTCCTTGATGATGGTAAATATTATGGAAGTGATAAAACATGGAAGGCGCAAGCGGGTGTGCCAATAGAACAGCGGAAAGATGGATGGGAAAAAGTAGATTATGATGATAGTAAATGGGGTAATGCTACCCAAATGGAGCAGTTCGGTAGCGGCATTTGGGGGTTTGGTGCTGAAACCATGAAAAAAAATGGTTTGAAAGACCCTGATTGCAAGGCATATTGGGTCTGGGCAGGACCGAATGATGTTGCTGATGATATTTATCTCAGATTTGTACTGCCAGGAACTATCCTCACTCAGGTTGATCTTAGAGGCAAACTTGCTACTTCCTGGGGAAGCCTGAAAAAGTAAGAAAGATATGTCTTGTATTTGGGACAACTTACGTTAATTAATCGGATCGTAGAATTGATGATGTTTCTCTGGATTCCCGTTTTCACGGGAATGACATTCTGTGTGCGTTTGTAATTTCTGCGAAACTTGTCCTTACGAAAGCAGGGAGCAGGAATCAGTTCTCGGCGATCAAACGATTATTTGATCAAACTTCATAAAAAGAGGGATTTAGAGGAATTTATAAAATCCGTGGAAAATTAATTCGGTTGATCTGTAAATCAAACAACAACTAAAGGGAGGGAATTTTAATGAAAAGCCCAAAGTTATGCAGTTTCTTATTTTTTTCTCTTTTGCTTATTGCGTTTTTTGCTTTAAGCAGTAATGTTTTTTCTGCTGACGATGTCTATAAAATCGGCGCGATATTCTCAACAACGGGAACGGGGTCTTCACTGGGAGTTCCAGAGGAAAACACCGTAAAGATGTTAGAAAGCGAGATCAATTCCACTGGGGGCATAAAAGGCAAGAAGTTACAAGTTATCATCTATGATGACGCAAGCGATGAGACAAATGCACGTAACAAAGCTAGTAAATTAATCAACGAAGATAAGGTTTGTGCAATAATAGGACCTACTTTAAGTGGAACAAGCCTTGCAATCATTGACACTGCCCAAAATGCCAAAATTCCGCTTATCTCATGTGCAGCAAGCGTAAAGATCGTTGAGCCTGTTAATGAGCGATATTGGGTATTTAAGACCCCTCAATCTGATGTCCTTGTTGGAAAAAGGATCGCAGAATATCTGAAAGCTAAAAAACTCACCAAAGTTGCAATTATTACAGCAAAGACCCCGTTTGGTGCAAGCGGAAAAGAGCAGTTAGAAAAGATACTACCAGAAGCTGGGATTACGATAGTGGCAAAAGAGGAATTCAACGAGAAAGACCCAGATGTATTGGTGCAATTGACCAAGATAAAATCTGCAAATCCTCAGGCTGTTATATGCTGGAGCATTAGCCCTGGCGGAGCGATTGTAACAAGAAATATGAAGAACGATCTAAAAATGGATATTCCGCTTATAATGAGCCATGGAGTTGCTAATAAAGAATATATAAACCTCTCTGGCGACGCAGCAAACGGCGTTGTATTTCCTTCTGGGAAACTCCTCGTGGCAAATGATCTTCCGAAAAATGACCCTCAAAAACTAACTCTTACCAAATATGTAAATAACTATAAAACTAAATATGGATCAGAGCCAAGCACATTCGGTGGGCATGCTTGGGATGCTTTAATGCTTGTTGTAAATGCGATGAAGAAAGTCGGAAATGATCCCGCGAAAATAAGAGCTGAAATAGAGAAAACAAAGAAATTCATTGGCACTGGCGGAGTGTTCAACTTCTCTCCAACCGATCACAATGGTTTGGATAGCAGTTGTCTTGTCATGGTCAAGATTGAAAATGGCAAATGGGTGCTTGCAAAATAGATAATTAGAATATACGTAGAGGTATGCTATTACAGTGTGCCTCTACGAGTATAGATTAAATCCATATAAATTAAATCCATATAAAAAGTAGAAATGATAAACAAATCAGAAAATCTATCATTAGATTTTAATTAATAGGAGATTTCATGAGCCTTCCGGGCATCGGAGAGATAATACAATATACAATTTATGGCATCACAGTAGGCGGTATATACGCACTTGTTGCGTTAGGCTTCAATATAATCTATAACGCTACTGATGTGATAAATTTTGCACAAGGCGAATTTGTAATGCTTGGTGCAATGATAATGATATTTCTCCATTCTACATTACAATTGCCACTTTACCTTGCATTTATATTGTCAATATTCATAGTTACCGCATTCGGTGTTATCTTTGAACGACTCGCTATCAATCCCGTTAAAAATGCACCTGTCATCACTTTAATAATAATCACGATTGGCGCATCAATATTGCTAAGAGGAATAGCTCTAATAATATGGAAAGATGAGTCAATCCCTGTTCCTCCATTTTCCAGTGGAGAACCCATATTTATATTAGGTGCAAGCATTACACAACAAAGATTTTGGGTCCTCGGTGTAACAGCTATAATTGTCCTCGCAGTCCAGCTTTTCTATAAATACACTTTTATGGGGAAAGCTATGCGTGCAACCGCTATAAACAGGACAGCAGCAAGGCTTATGGGTATCAATGTCAGGTTTATGGTGTTGCTTTCTTTTGCTTTGAGTGCAGCCGTTGGTGCAGGGGCAGGAATGGTCATCGCTCCGATAACTTTTGCTTCTTACGATATGGGAGCGATACTCGGACTAAAAGGGTTCTGTGCCGCTATACTCGGCGGGCTTGGAAACGGACTTGGCGCAGTTGTCGGCGGATTGATAGTTGGCGTCGTAGAAAATTTGGCTATCGGATTTGCTCCGTCTGGTTATTCAGGATATAAAGA
>DTPJ01000700.1 GCA_011334435.1 Candidatus Poribacteria bacterium
CGTTTTTAAGGTCGGCAATACACAATACGCAGTTGATAAAGAAATTGCCAGCCAAATTTATGTGAGGATTGAAGTCCGCAATCACACAGACGTATCATCAGATTTACCAAAAAAAGGATGGAGACACCGACACCGAAGAAGGAGAGGATGGATATTTTAGTGATAATAAATAACGTGCTTGACCGAATAAATCTTTCATGTTTGCAACAGGGCAATTATTACCTTGTAAATCTATGCGGTCAAGCACTTTACTATTTATAGTTCAGAACAATTATCTTTGTTTTTTCTGGCAATTCTTTTATTGTAATTATGTTTCCATTTACCCTTTCAACGTTATCTTTCCCTTTCAGGAAGTCATCAACACCAGATATAGGAAGGTTAGTTACATCAGTTTTATAATGCATTGGAAAAACTAACTTTGGCGATAGCTGATCAACAACTTTCGTCGCTTGATTTGCATCTATGGTATAATATCCGCCGACAGGGATAAACAGTATATCTATTTTCCCCATAGCTTTCAGTTGATCATCGGTCAGAATTGTTCCAAGATCGCCCAAATGTGCAAATCTTACGCCGTCCATATCCCATACAAATATGATATTTTTCCCTCGCTTACTTCCGCCTGCGTCATCATGATCAGAATCTATACCGATAAAATTTATACCATCTGCGGTATGTTGTCCAAGAGTTTTTATTATCTCCGGAGAACCTTTCGCCATAGATACGTTATTATGATCCGAATGCGAATGGCTGACCGTGACAATATCTGCTTCAAGAGATGGAACAGTGTAACCTAACCCACTTCCAAACGGATCAGTTAAGATTTTTTTCCCATCAGTTGAAGTAATTAAAAAGCATGCTTGCCCAAACCATTGGATTTTTAACTCTATCTTTTTTGTTGGCTGTTCAACAGGAGAAACAGTGATTTTGATACTGCTTTGCGTTATAAGCTTGCCATCGCTTACCCTTACGATAACCTCATATTCGCCCGGAGTTGAAGGAGCTATCCAAGTGGCTTTATTATCATCTAAAATTATATTTCCACCGCTTATCTCATAGCTATAAGTCAGCTTATCTTTTTCGGCATCTTCGGCTGAAACAATAAGTGATACCTGTTCATTAACCTTGACGTTTGTAGATTCTGCCTGAAAGGCGTTGATTTTCGGAGCAGTATTGACCTCGCTTTCCTCGTTGCTACCGCATCCGATGATAAATATTGAGATAATTACAAAAATAAATGCAACTCGCTTAATCATCTAAGATCGCCACCTCTCAATTTATTTAATTAAACGCGGATTGTTAGGATGCATTGATTTTTCTCTAAGATTCCACAGATCAACAAGCCCTAATTGAGTTATAAGGTCTTGCCAATTAAGCCCGTCGTCATTTGTATATCTCATCAATTTTTGTAACTCTAATTCAAGATTTTGCTTTATTGACAACATATTTTTGTCGTCAATAAGGTTGTTAAGTTGATATGGATCAACTTCATTGTCAAACAAGACCCAATCGTTTCCATCTATCCATCTTGCATAAGTATATCTTTTAGTTCTTATCCCTCTCCATTCCCTTATACCAAGCCTTACGCCTTCGTCCATAGGAACTAAATCCATAAGAAAAACGGAATCTGGTTCGTATCCATTTTTGCCGAATAATGTCCATGACAAGTCAAAGCCTTCAATACCCTCTGGTTGATCACAATTCATAGCTGATAACAAAGTAGGCAGAAAATCAACCGTGCTAAAAAGCGTATCGGATATTATGCCCTCTTGGATATGACCTTTCCAACGGATAATGAGCGGTATATTGATAGATTCCTCATAAGGTTGTTGCTTTTTTACGCTACTTTGTGAGAAAAGCATATCGCCATGGTCAGATGTGAAGACGATGATCGTATCTTCTGCAAGGTTCAATTCATCAATAGCGTTAATTATTCTGCCTAATTGGTGATCTAATGCGGTTATCGCTGAATAATAGTCCGCTAAAATTCCTCTTGCCCCATTTTCAGAATCTAATCGGCTAAGCGGATATTTTGAAAAATCGGGATTTGCAAGGAAATTTGGTGGAAGTGTCAAGTTATTTGGATTATAAAGCTGACGATATTCTTCTGGAACTTGATGATATGGGTCATGCGGAGGTCCCCAAGAGAGAAATAAGCAAAACGGTTGATCTGAATTTTTTTTGATAAAGTCAAGTGCAATATCCGTCTGAGCAATTGGCTCATATCCTTTTAGCAAGAATGGTTCTGGCGAATCAAAAAATAACCTACCATTAAAATAGTCATGAGCACAATTCCAAACAGCCCAATAATCAAAACCATGCCTTCGCTTTCCCTGTGGAGTGAATATATCCCTTGGAATGCCGTCAAGATGCCATTTCCCAATGTAAGCGGTTTTATATCCCTCTTTTTTCAATATTTCGCCAAATGTTATCTCATCTTCTGGCATTGGAAGATCGTTAGTAATAGTTCTGTTAGTTATAGGATAGCGACCAGTCAACATACATGCCCTACTTGGCGTGCAGACAGGAGCATTTGCGTAAGCATGGGAGAACATAATGCCTTCCTCAGCCATTTTATCCATGTTTGGTGTTATTGCGTTTTCATCACCAGCACACCTCATCGCCATACCACGCATTTGATCTGCAAAGACGAATACCAAGTTCGGTTTTTCTGATCTACGACGATTCATCTAATACTCCCTCGGACCGAATATCTTTGTCCCAATCCTTACCATATTACTTCCTTCCTCTATGGCGACCTCATAGCTATTGCTGATCCCCATAGACAGGATTTTCATCTCAACATTAGGGATATTTTGAGACTTTATCTCATCAAAAAGCCGTTTCATTTGCCTGAAATATGGTCTTGCTTGCTCAGGATCGTCAAAGTATGGCTCCATTGTCATCAATCCTTCAATGTGAACATTCGGCAATTCCGCTATTTGACGAATTATCCCTAAGGCTTCCTCTGGCTTTACGCCATATTTGCTTTCTTCTCCGCCGATATTTATTTCAATGAGTATCGGCATTACCTTAGATAACTTTGCACATTGTTTATCAAGTTCAATTGCTAATCTAACTGAATCAACGCTTTGAATGCAATCAAACATTTTTATTGCATCTTTGACCTTGTTTCTTTGCAGATGACCGATAAAATGCCATTGAAGCCCATCTATATGCCTATATTTGTCCATAGCTTCTTGGATATAATTTTCGCCGACTATTTTTACCCCAGCGTCAAAAGCTTCTTTTATCTCCTCAATTGTCCGCTGTTTTGTGACTGCAACTATCGTAACATAGTCGGGAATCTGTCTTTTTATTTCATTATATTTATCTTTTATGCTTTCCATATTAAATCAGTGATCAGTAATCAGTGATCAGTAATCAATATTCAACCAACATATTTTACAACAATAACAGTAGTATCATCATTTTGAGATGAGTTGTTATATTCAAAGACGTCGTTAATTATCTTTTTCATTATCTCGTCAGCGTCCATATACGTATATTTTTGGACTATGTTTATTAGTCTTTCTGTTCCATAATAGTTATCATCTTTTGACGCCTCAGTGACTCCATCAGTGTAAAAGACTAATAAATCTCCTTTTATTAATTTGATCGTCTTTTCTTCATAATTTGTATTTGGCAAAACTCCAAGGACAAGCCCGCCTTCGCTTAATGTGATCTGTTCTTTATCTCTAAATAGGATTGGTGGATTATGCCCTGCATTCGTATAAGTAAAGGTTAACTCCTGAGCGTCTAACATGCCGTAAAATAATGTGACAAATTGACTTGCTTGTGTATCCCTACAAAGAACACGATTAAGTTTAGTTATAACATCTTTTACTGTATGCGGGTCTTCAAGATATGCCCTTAGGCTTGCCCTTGCAGAAGCCATCAATATTGCTCCGGGAATGCCTTTGCCCGATACATCTGCTATGACCATACCTAAATGCGATTGTCCAAAGGGTATAAAATCATAAAAGTCCCCGCCTACAAGCTGTGAAGGAATATTCTTTGCAGATATTTGAAATCCTGCAAGATTAGGGACTGTTCTCGGCATTAAATTTTCTTGTATCTTTGCTGCCGCTGCAAGCTCTTGCTCTATTCTTTGCCTTTCAATACGCTCTTCATATAATATAGCTTTCTCTATAACTGACGCTGCTTCATTCGCTATGCCCTTAAATATCTGTATTTGCTCTTTGGAAAAGATATAATGACGGTCTGTATATACTGATAATGCACCTATGGGCTTGCCTTGTATTATCAAACCGACAATTAGCATTGACTTTATGCCTTCTTTAATCGCATGTTCAGCGTATTCAAATCTTGGGTCAGTGGGCGCATCATAGACAATAGCTACTTGTCCCTTGGAGATGACATCTTTATAAACGCCTCGCCAAGCAAAGACCTGTCCCTTTTGTATATATTCATCGCTTAAACCATAAGCAGCTTTTAGCACCATTTCGCCTGTCTTTTCGTTAAGCAGACGGACACTACAAGCTTTCACCCCGACATGATTTGCAGTTGTCTTGACAATTAGGTTAAGAACCTCGTTTAAATCCAATGTTGAGGTCAAGAGTTTACTAACTTCATATAGAGTTGTAAGTTCTCTGATCCTTTTTTGGAGTCGCTTTTCTCGTTGTGTTGTCCTAAAAATAGATACTTTTTTACGTATTGCCATATTTACCTGCCTTGGCTTAATCTATCTAATTCTCTGAGTAATTCTTCCTCTCTTGGACTTAAGTTACGTGGGACAGTTATGGTCACTTTAACGAGTTCATCGCCAACTTGACCGTGTTGATCTGGAATGCCTTGTCCACGTAGACGGAATGTTTGGTTTGATTGTGTCCCTCTTGGTATTTTAAGAATAGCACTACCTTTAAGCGTAGGCACTCTAACTTCTGCCCCTAACGCTGCTTGTGTAAATTTTATTGGAAGATGATAGATAATATCTCTCCCTTGTCTTTCAAATATCGGGTGAGGCTGGACTTGAAGGACAACATATAAGTCTCCCGGAGGTCCGCCGTTTGATCCTGCTTCACCTTGACCAGCAAGTCTTAATACAGTTCCATTATCTGATCCGGGGGGAATTCTGACAGAGATAGTCTTATTTGCTAAAACTGTTCCATCGCCGCCGCAGTTTGGGCATGGCGTAGATATGATCTTTCCCGATCCTCCACAACGTCTGCACTGTGTAGTTATGTTAAAAAATCCTATTCCGCGACCACCTTGGGACACAAATCCCCTTCCGCCACAATC
>DTPJ01000358.1 GCA_011334435.1 Candidatus Poribacteria bacterium
CGGGCTTATTGCAATAGTCCAAGATGGCGATAAGATCAGTATTGATATACCAAATAGAAGACTTGATCTCCTAGTATCAGACGAAGAGATAAAAAATAGATTAAGCAAATGGACTCCCCCTGAACCTAAGATTAAGACTGGCTACCTTTCAAGATATGGCAAGTTAGTTAAATCCGCAGGAACAGGTGCGATATTAAGTAGTGATTAGTAATCAGTGATCAGTGAATTTGATCGCTTGTTACTTGTCATTGAAAATAGAAACGAGGTGTTTTAGTCTTGAAAATGAGAGGTGCAAAAATACTCCTTGAAAGCCTGAAACAAGAAGGTGTGGAGGTAATATTCGGCATCTCTGGTGGTTCTGTCATAGATATATTTGACGCTCTCTATGATGAGAAAGAAATAAAGTATTACTTAACCTGTCATGAACAAGCAGCAGCACATGCCGCTGACGGATATGCACGTGCTACAGGCAAAGTAGGGGTATGTATTGCTACATCTGGTCCCGGTGCGACAAATCTCGTGACTGGCATAGCAACAGCACATATGGACTCCATACCGATAGTTGCTATTACAGGTCAAGTTTATTCTCATTTAATAGGCAATGATGCCTTTCAAGAGGCAGATGTGACAGGGATAACTCGCCCTATTACAAAGCATAATTATCTTGTCAAAAATGTAAACGAGCTTGCAATTACAATTAAAGAGGCTTTTTACATAGCCAGAACCGGGAGACCCGGACCAGTATTAATTGATATTGCCAAAGACGCACAGCAAAAGGAAGCGGAATTTAATTATCCTAAGGAAGTAAATATAAGAAGCTATAAGCCAACTTATGAAGGACATCCGAAACAGATAGCAAAAGCAGCTGACTTGATCAATAACTCAAAAAAGCCTGTAATCTATGCTGGCGGAGGAATTATACACTCAGGGGCACATAAAGAGTTACTAGAATTAGCAGAAAAAACGCGAATACCTGTTACAACAACTTTGATGGGTATGGGCGGTTTTCCGCAAACACACGAGCTATCATTGGATATGCTTGGAATGCACGGCACCGCTTATGCGAATAAAGCAATTATAAATTGTGATGTGCTTATCGCTATCGGTGCAAGGTTTGACGATAGAATCACTGGAAGGATTGATAAATTCGCTCCCGAATCAAAAATTATCCATATAGACATTGATCCCGCAGCCATTAGCAAAAATGTTAAAGTTGATATTCCTATCGTCGGTGACTGCAAATGTGTGCTTACTGAATTAAATAAACTTGTGAGAAAACCTGACAACGATGAATGGCTAAAGCAAATAGCAGAGTGGAAACAAAAAATGCCATTGACCTATGATCGCAATAGCCCAGTAATCAAACCACAGTATGTTGTTGAGCAAATCTATGAAGTGACAAAAGGAGAAGCTATAATTGCTACGGAAGTCGGTCAAAATCAGATGTGGGCAGCGCAATTCTATAAATATACAAAACCAAGAACATTTCTTTCATCAGGCGGATTAGGAACTATGGGATATGGATTTCCAGCAGCAATAGGTGCGCAAGTAGGCTGTCCAGACAAACTGGTATTTGATATTGCAGGCGATGGTAGTATTCAGATGAATATTCAAGAATTAACTACTGTTGTTGCATACAACCTTCCTGTCAAAGTAGCTATATTGAACAATAGGTTTTTAGGTATGGTGCGTCAGTGGCAAGACCTGTTTTATAAGGGAAGACGATCTGGTGTTGATCTTAGCCGTAATCCTGATTTTGTCAAGGTCGCCGAAGCTTTTGGGGCAACAGGTATCCTTGTAGAAAAACCAGAAGATGTCAGACCTGCTATTATTAAAGCTATTGAGACGCCAGGACCAGTGTTTATCAATTTTATCGTTGACAGAGATGAGAACATATTCCCGATGGTCCCTGCTGGTGCAGCGTTAGATGAGATGCTCGGAATAACCCAAGGAATGGCATAGGAGGGCTAATGGTTCTAATATTCTGAAATTCCAGTCTTAGAATATTAGAATCTTTCAACAGATATGAGGCATACAATTTCTGTTTTAGTTGAAAATAAATTCGGTGTGCTTGCCCGTGTGGCTGGATTATTTAGCGGAAGAGGTTATAATATTGACAGCCTAAATGTCGGAGAAACCGAAGACCCGTCAATCTCCAGAATGACAATCGTTGCAAGAGGCGATGACAGAGTTCTGGAACAAATTATGAAGCAATTAAACAAGCTTATTGATGTTATTAAAGTCACTGATTTTACTTCGGAAGAACATATTGAAAGAGAACTTGTCTTGATCAAAGTTTCTGCCAATGCGAAAACCAGATCAGAGATAATCCAGCTTGCTGATATTTTTCGCTCATCAATAGTTGATGTAAGCCATGAATCATTGGTCATATCTGCTACTGGTGACGAAAGTAAGATCAATGCGTTAATTGAGATGCTGAAATCTTATGGTATTAGGGAGATAGCTCGGTCTGGGAAAGTTGCTATCTCAAGAGGACGTTAATAATCGCTAATCAATATAAAAACAAGGAGGAAATAGAATGGCGATCATTGATTTTGGAGGAGTGAAAGAAGAGGTCATCACTCGTGAAGAGTTCCCGATGAGTAAAGCACATGAGGTGCTTAAAGATGAGATAATCGCAGTCATCGGATATGGTGTCCAAGGTCCTGCTCAAGGCTTGAATATGAAGGACAATGGCTTTAATGTTATTGTCGGACAGTCAAAGAAATTTCAAAAAGATTGGGAAAGGGCATTAGAAGATGGTTGGGTCCCTGGCAAAGACTTATTTGAAATTGAAGAAGCTGCTGAGAAGGGAACTATAATTCAAATGCTTGTCTCTGACGCTGCACAAAAAGCTATATGGCCCACTATTAAGGAGAGGTTAAATAAAGGCGATGCCCTTTATTTTTCTCATGGATTTTCAATCGTATATAAAGATCAAACTGGCGTAATTCCCCCCGATTATGTTGATGTCATTATGGTTGCTCCAAAGGGATCAGGCACATCAGTAAGACGTAATTTCCTTTCTGGTGCTGGAATTAATTCAAGTTTTGCAATCGCACAGGATTATACAGGAAGGGCAAGAGAACGTTGTATAGCACTTGGCATTGCAATCGGATCGGGATACCTTTTCCCGACAACGTTTGAAGGGGAAGTTTATAGTGACCTGACTGGAGAACGCGGCGTCCTTATGGGTGCTTTGGCAGGGATTATGGAAGCACAATATGAGGTCCTTCGCAAAAATGGTCACTCACCAAGTGAAGCCTTTAATGAAACTGTTGAGGAATTGACTGAAAGCCTTATCCGATTAGTCGGCGAAAACGGCATGGATTGGATGTATGCTAATTGCTCCGCAACTGCTCAACGTGGTGCTTTGGATTGGAAACCGAAGTTTAAGGCAGCGGTTATGCCTGTATTTGAAGACCTCTATGAAAAGGTTAAGACTGGCGTTGAAACTGCACGTGTTCTCGCAACAGGAAGCCAGCCAGATTATCAAGAGAAGTTAGCAAAAGAATTGGCAGAGATGGGCAATTCTGAGATGTGGCTTGCAGGAAAAGCTACCCGTGCATTGAGACCAAAAGAACCTGCCAAAGATATTTCTGATAAAAAAGGCATCGGCGGAAGAAAATTATAAGCAGTGACCGTGTAACATACATTGTCTAAATTATTTTATGAGATGGGCATTGTCCCATCTTATTTATTATGAAAAATATATCTCGCAGATTCTGAGATTGTCCAAACATCACTAAATTATTAAGGGGCGATGATATGGGCAAAAGTAGGCTTGCTAAATACCTTATTATTATCGGAATATTATTGATCTTTTTTACTATTATGTTATTTTCTGCTGGTATTTTTGAATCTGAAAATCCCCCGGGCGATAAATTAGCTCTTATAGAGATCAACGGAACAATAGTAAATTCAAGCGAAATTATTGATGAAATAAAAAAATACAAAGATGATAAATCGGTGAAAGCGATCGTTTTAAGGATAGACTCACCTGGTGGCATTGTTGCACCTACGCAAGAGATATATGAAGAGTTAAATAAAGTTGATAAAAAGATCATAGCTTCTATGGGGGCTTCTGCTACATCTGGCGGATACTATATAGCTTGCTCCGCAGACCGAATTTTCGCAAATCCCGGAACTTTGACTGGCAGTATCGGCGTAAGGATGAACTTCCCTAGAATCGTTGAATTATCCAAAAAGATCGGCATAGATAGCGAAACTATAAAAAGTGGACAATATAAAGATTCTGGTTCTGCATACCGTTATTTCACACCTGAGGAAAAAAAGCTTTTTCAAGATATGATTGATGATGTCTATAATCAATTCGTTGATGCTGTCTATAATGGAAGAAAGCATGCTAAACTGACAAAAGAGCAGATCATAAAAATTGCAGATGGCAGGGTTATGTCTGGACGACAAGCATTACAATATAAGTTGGTTGATGAATTAGGAAATTTAGAGGATGCAATACATTACGCCGCTAAAATAAGCGGAATAGAAGGGAAACCTAAAATAGCTAGAAAAAAGCCAAGAACAACTCTATTTGAAAGATTTATAAGTCAGTCATTTGGCAATAAAATTAGCGATATTATAAAGGATCAGGTCAGCATAAGATATGAAATACCTTTTTAAGAGATCATTTCCGAAATATGCTGATTTACATATCCATACAGATCGTTCAGATGGCTTATTATCCCCCGATCAAGTTATCATAAAAGCTAATAAAGTTGGTCTTTCAGCAATATCAATAACAGATCACGATACTGTTGATGGAATTGAGTTGGCAATTTCTGCTGGAAAAAGACATAACGTAGAGGTTATTCCCGGATTAGAGATCAGTGCAGAATATGACGGCGAAGAAATTCATATTCTCGGCTATTTTATTGATTGGCAAAATCAGGCATTAAATAAGGCTTTACAGACATTCAGAGATGCAAGACATGAGCGCGCATTGAAGATGATGGAAAAGCTGAATCAATTAGGAATAAAGATTGAACATAGCGACGTTTTTAAGATCACAAAGTTAGATTATGTTGGCAGACCGCATCTCGCAGTAGCTCTTGTCCAAAACGGTTACGCAGACACAATATCAGACGCATTCCAGAAATTTTTAGGCAATAATGCACCCGCATATATACCAAAGCCCGCTTTTTCTCCTTATGAAGCGATAAAGATGATACTTGATTCTCATGGCATACCTGTCTTGGCACATCCAGGGATGCTGAAACAAGATGTCCTTGA
>DTPJ01000219.1 GCA_011334435.1 Candidatus Poribacteria bacterium
ATGGAAAAATATCCAAATAGCATTTATGGACTTTGTTTTATTAATCCAAGATATAAAGAGGAATCAATTGCAGAGATTGAGCGATGTATATCCAAAGGCATGGTAGGGATAAAACTTTGGGTATCGGTTAAAGCTTGTGATCCACTTGTTGAACCGATTGCAGAAAAGGCAATTGAACTTAACGTGCCAATACTTCAACACGCATGGTATAAGACAACTGGAAATCTTGATAATGAGACAACACCAAAAGATATAGCAATATTAGCAGAAAAATTCCCTAAACTTCGCATACAGATGGCTCATCTATTCGGTGCTGGATTTCGCGGGTTAGCAGATATTGCACCTTATCCAAATGTTTATGCGGATGTAAGCGGAGGAGAGCCAGAGGCTGGATTTTTAGGGTTCGCAGTTCGCGAATTAGGAGCAGATCGCATAGTTTTCGGTTCTGATGCACCCGGACGAGGATTTGCAGTCCAATTAGGAAAAGTGCTTGGATCAAATATTCCTGACGATGTTAAAGAGATGATTCTATGGAAAAATGCGAGAAAACTATATGGATTATAATTCTACACTAAACCTGATTAAAAACCTTTTAAAAAATGCAGGCACTCATCCAAAAAAAAGCTTAGGACAAAATTTTCTTATAGATCAAAGCATAAACGATCTTATTATTGAATCCGCAGACCTTTTACCAAATGACATTATCATTGAACTTGGCTCTGGAATAGGACTACTGACCCGACAAATCGCACCTTCTGTCAGTAAGGTATTTGCGATTGAGTTTGATTCTGACCTTTTCGGCATTCTTCAATCATATTGCAAAGGTTTTGATAACATAATTCCGATAAATGACAATATGCTTGAAATTGATTATGCCAAATTGTTGTCTGATCTAAGTCCAAATCAGAATATAAAGATCATAGGTAACCTACCTTATTATATCACATCGCCGATAATATTTATGCTTTTAGAGAAATCAAAGTCTTTAAATATAAAATCCATGATTTTAATGGTTCAAAAAGAGGTTGGCGAAAGGATAGTATCATCTCCGGGCAATAAAAGTTATGGTTCGCTGTCAGTTGCCGTATCATATAGATGTAAAGCAAGGATAATAAGAGTTGTTCCCGCAGATTGTTTTTATCCAAAGCCTAAGGTTGATTCTGTCATTATCCAATTGGAAGTTCAAGATAAACCTAATGTGTCCGTTAAAGATGAAAGCCTGTTTTTTTCTATTGTAAGAGGTGCTTTTCAACATCGCAGGAAAACTTTGAGAAATGCACTTATACTATCTATCCAATCTAATAAACTAAAAGCTCGCCTTGAATCGTTAGATGATGCTATGAGATCGCTTAGCATTGACCCCAAAACAAGAGGAGAAAATCTAAGTATTGATCAATTTGCTAATCTCGCAAATATGATATATAATACAGACATCGGACATAAACACAAAAATCATAGTTAAACCTATAAACGAAACTGATAAATAATTTTATATTAGTAGGAGGTCAAATATGGCTAAATTAGCTATTGATGGGGGAGAAAAGGTTCGTAAAATACCGATGCCACCAAGAAGGCTCTTTGGAGAAGAGGAAAAATCAGCAGTTATAGCACTTTTTGATCGCTCAATTGAGACAGGAGAAGCATTTGGATATAACGGAATAGAGGAACAAAGCTATGAAAAGGAATTTGCGGAATTCATGGGTGGAGGATATGCCGATCTTGTGAACTCAGGAACGTCCGCTATTTTTGTAGCACTTGGTGCATTAAATCTTGAACCACTCAGCGAGGTTATCGCTCCACCAATAACAGATCCAGGCGGTGTCATGCCTATACCGATGCTTAACTGTGTTCCCATAATAGCAGATGCGAATAAAAATTCTTACAATGTGGGACCTGATCAGATAGAAGCGGTTATCACTGAAAGGACAAAAGCTATCGTTGTCGCTCATATCTTCGGTGAACCTGCGGATATGGACCCAATTATGGAGATCGCAAGATCAAAGGGCTTATTTGTTATAGAAGATTGCGCCCAAGCACATGGTGCTTTATATAAAGGTCGCCTCGTTGGCACTTTCGGTGACCTATCAGCATTCTCAACTATGAGCGGAAAACATCATGCTACCGGAGCACAAGGTGGAGTTGTCTTCACTAAAAATGCCGATCTCTATTGGGAAGCTAAGCGATTTGCTGATAGAGGTAAACCATTCAATACCACATTTTCGTCAAATGTTAGGATAGGGCTAAACCTCAATAGTAATGAGTTATCAGCAACTATTGGGCGAGTCCAATTGCGAAAACTTCCTCGTATAATAGAGGGACGGAGAAATTTTGTCAGATCACTTGCAAAAAAAATAAAAGACCTTAAATCCATAACTTTTGGCTGGATGCCCGATAACTGCGAGTCATCTTATTGGTATATCAGAATGCACATTGATCTGGATAAGCTATCAGTCAGCAAAGATCAGTTTGTCAATGCACTTTCCGCAGAGGGAATACCTTGCTTCGCTTCTTATCGTCATATCCCTTCGGAGGCCAAATGGTTCATAGAAAAGGTAACCTATGGAAAAAGTGGTTATCCTTGGACTGATCCTAATTACAAAGGTGAAAGAAATCCGAGTTTTCCATTGCCAAATTGTATAGAGGCAGTTGAGACGCACTTTAACCTCGTTGTCAATGAAAATTATGGCGAGCAAGAAGCTATTGATTATGCGGAAGCATTGCATAAGGTTGAGTCTGCTTATTTGAAATAGTTAATGATAGTCCAATTCAAGTCATAAGCGAAATAATTATGATTTGAGTTGGATTAATATCCATCAAATCTTGGTCAAATCTTGGTTTAGTTGACACAATCATAACAAATGTGATATATTATGGTGGAACAAAGCGTATAATGATAACCGAAAGGATTTATACACTTAATAAAATGCAATAACTATGATACCTATTTTGTGAATTCATTAAGCTATTTTTATTACAGATTTTTTAAACTGTGCTGAGGTTTTATAAGGGAAATTTAAACATGGAGAAATTGGTTAAAAATAAAAGGGAAAAACAGATGACTTTGTTTGGGAATAATGAATGTCCGTCTTATGAAGAAATAATGGAATCTTATGCTAAGGAATTTTCTGAATATGTTACTCCAAAAGGGGACACAATTTTTGGATTTTGGATGCAAACCTTAGCCGATTTAGAATTCTTGGATTTAGAATTGCAGGGATTGACTGATGAATATTCCATTGATCCCGTCAATAGAACAGTTAATCTAAAGGGTGATGAAGATTGGATAAGATTAAGAATAGCTCATCTTGAAAAAATAAATGGAAAAACAACGCTTTATACTGATCTAGTTGACAAATTTGGAGATACTAATGCCTATGCTTTTCACAACCTCTACCCATATAAAGGAAAATTTTACCCAAGAATAGTTAGAACGTTGATTAATGCTTTTAAACTAGATCAAGATTCATTAATTTTGGATCCCTTCAACGGTTCTGGAACAACTACCCATGAAGCCTCACTTATGGGAATTAAAAGTGTTGGAATTGACGTAACTCCGATGGGAGTTATCTTATCTGAGCTAAAAAACGATCTGCTTTTTATAGATCAAAAAGAATTAGATTTTACGAATATTCAGATTCAAGATATTCTTAAAGATATAGAGAATAAAAAATGGCATTATCCCAAACCATTTATCTATAAATTAATGTTAGCGATATATTTCGACACTATAGATGCTTTTACTAGAACATCAAGGTATAACCGAAAAGGAAAAATAGGATTATTCATGGAAAAGTTTAATTATATAAAAGATTGCTATAAAAAAATCAATGATATTAAGCAAAAATATGAACTGTCTTTTAAACGTGCAATAATAACAGAAGGGGATATTTTAGAACTGAATAATTTAAGTGATATGAAAGAGAAATTTGATGCTTGCATTACAAGTCCGCCATACTATTTTTCAATAGATTACGTAGGAAAAGACAAAATTGCCTATGATTATCTGGATATAGATATGAAAAAAATAGAATCAAAGTATTTAGGAATGAAATATAACGGACATATAAGTAACGAATATAAAGGATTACCTACAAGAGTTGCTATGTATTATGATGATCTTAAAAAGTCAATAGAGAATATTTTCTGGTCATTAAAACCTGGTGGAAAATTAGCAATAGTAATAGGTGATAGCACTGTGAATTCTAAAAAAATTCCGACAACGTTAACCACAAAAAAGTTTTGCGAAGAGATAGGTTTCAAATTTGAAAAACTCATATTTAATCCATTACTGGGTGCGAGAAACAGAGCAATAAGGGGTGAAAGTGTAATAGTATGTAAGAAAGAGGAACAATAATTATGATCATAAGAAGGAATCTTATTTGTATAAAATCAAAAGATAAACTAGAAATTGGAGAATTACTGCTTTACGAACCTTACAAAAATACATTACTTAATCTTAAAGATTTATGTATTGATATTAATGTTAAAGATTTTGACCCTGTTGCTAAGGTATATAATGGTCTATTAAGCACCCCATCAAACATCAAAGAATATTACGAGTCTCTACTTGGTGTTACATCTTATTATCATCATAGTCAAGGTGGAAAAGGAAAATATATAGAGAAGAAACTTGCTCTATGTAGTGAAACCTGCTCTCCTAATATAGAACTTAGCAAATTGCCTTTTTGGTTAGAACACCCATTAATTTACAGAAAAAAGGGGATTTTTACACAAGATGGTTTATCATTTGAAGAAAAAAGACTTCTTAGAACTGACCAGTGGGATTGGATAGGCGGTAATAAAGACGTGAATATTGATATAGGAAATCTTTTAATAGAAGATAAAACGATAGTTTTGGTAGAAATAAAAAATAGAGTGGATTCTGGCGGAACGGCTGGCAGACGGGAAATTTGGACTTCCGAAAAATTTGGAGCTATAATTGGTTATATTGAATCCAATACAAAACTATTTAGAAAGGGAAGTATTGAGTTTTCTTTAGCCAAATTATTGGAATTATTTAAGATTAAGAATCTCCAAATATACATAGGAGTGTTATTTGACAAATGTGATAGTCCAGCCACTATTGTTAGTGATAAAAATAATGGGTTTTATTCATCAAGCAAACAAGGTTTTCTGGATTTATTAAAACAAGTAATACAAAGTTCTACAATGAAATTAATTGACAAAGATGATGAAGCATTACAAATGTA
>DTPJ01000789.1 GCA_011334435.1 Candidatus Poribacteria bacterium
AGAGACAGTGAAATTGACAGAGACAGAAGTAGATTCAGGAATTTTTACAGGTGGCATTATGACCTGTTACGGAAGATGCCTTATAGTTTATGACAGTTCTGGAAAGCCGATTGATCAAATGCCTGCAACAATTGAATTAGTAGGTGGAGAGCGTGTCACTGCGACTTATTATGACGCGATAACAGAGACAGGCGAGACAAACGTAAAGATAACTGATACTTGTAAAGCTAATATGATAGGTATTGCAACTTATACATCGGAAAAGGTGACAATTGATGGAAATATGATTGAATGGCCATTAGAAAATGCCTTGCCTGCTGGTGATGAAGGAAGTAATATCTATATTCAATGGGATAAAGAGAATCTATATATCTTAGCATACGTTATAGATTCAGATGTATCTGTCGCTGATCCTGTGAAATATTGGGAAAATAGCGATGCGATTGAGATTTTCATAGATACTAACCCAACGCCTAAATCTGTTGATAAAGGTAAACACGGTTATTATAGCTTTTGGTTCTGTCCAAAAGGTGCGGGTGATGATGAAAGCGAGCCTTATGTCGGTGAAAGTATCCCTAATATGATTTGGAATCATAAAGATATTGAAAAAGCTGTCCAAATTTTCCCAAATAGGTATGTTATGGAGATCAGAATTCCTTTCAAAGAGGTTCTTGGTGGTTTTAATCCAGATCAAACGCCAGAGGAAGACGTCATAGGGTTTAACTATATAATTTATAGGTCTAACGCCCCTAAGTTACAATGGGCGCCAACTCTGGTAAAAGAAAAAGACTTACCATTAAGTCATTTCGGGACCCTAATGTTTAGGAAATAAGGAATAAAACACTATGAATAACTTGCCAAAGATAAAATTAGGTAACTATGAGATAAGCAGACTTATAGTCGGTGGAAATCCTTTCAGTGGGAACTCTCATCAATCAAATCAAATGAACAAAGAAATGAGAGACTATTATACAACAGAAAGGATAAAAGCAACGCTTAGAGAATGTGAGTTATACGGGATCAACACACTCCAAGCCAGAGGCGATGTCCATATAATGCGTATGTTGAATGAATATTGGAATGAAGGAGGCAAAATTCAATGGATCGCACAGACAGCATCAGAATTAGCCTCGGTCATTAACAATGTCAATCAAATTGCCTCTTTCGGAGCTATTGCCTGCTATCATCACGGAAGCAAGACCGATGCCCTGTATAGAGAAGGAAAACTTGATTCCGTTAAAGATGTCATATCCGCCATAAAGGATAAGGGCATACCAGCAGGATTAGGAACACATGATCCAGAAGTTGTAAGATATGCAGAGGACAATAATTTTGGTGTGGATTTTTATATGATGGCGTTTTATAATCTATCAAAACGTAATGAAGTTTATCTGCCAGAGGATAGGGAGTCCGCGTGTAAGGTAATACGCGAGGTGGATAAGACATTTTTGGCTTTTAAGATTATGGCGGGTGGTAGAAATGACCCTAACGAAGCATTTGAATATGCCTATAAAAATATAAAACCAAAGGATGCTGTCGTAGTAGGTATTTTTACTAAGTATAATCCTAATCAGGTAAAAGATGACGTAGAGCTTGCGAAAAAGTTTTGTAGTAGAGATTGATACTGATTTTCAAGCGTTTTTATCTCTACCTGTGGAAAATTAGTGTTTAATTGATGATTAATGAAAATTCAAAAATTTTTAGGAGGAATGGAATGTCAAAAATAAAACTTGCCTTTATAGGCTGTGGTGGTATGGCAGGGGCGCATTTAAACGGATATATAGAGTTAAAGAAAAGAGGTTTAGATACATTTGACATAGTTGCGTTAGCTGATCCCGTAGAGGCAAATACGGCGAGATTTGCATCAGCACTTAGCCAAGTTCAGCCGATAAAGATAGAAATCTATCAAGATTATGAGAAGATGCTTAAAGAGCAAGAGTTAGATGGTGCTGATATATGCACTCCGCACTATTTACATCATACTTGCGCCATAGCATGCCTTGAATCAGGCGTCAACGCGATAGTAGAAAAACCACTTGGCGTAACTATGAAGGCGGCAAAGAAAATGGTTGATTCTGCGAAGAATAATAATAAAATCTTGGCGGTTGCAGAGCAAGTTCGGCGATGGATGGGTCCAAGAGTAGTTGAATGGGCGATACGTAGCGGAATTATCGGGACACCAAGGATGTTTTTCTCACAGGTTCTCGGTGGGTCAAGGACAAACCCAGATATTAAGGTGTCTGATCATCAAATCACTTGGCGACAAAATAAACTCACAGGTGGTGCAGGTCCTATATTTGATTGGGGCGTCCATTACGCAGACCTGTTAATTTATTTTTTCGGCGATGTTGACTCTGTCTATGCCAATACAAGAAAATTTTCAGATATGAAATACAGAGACGCAAATGGTAACCCCGTTGATCAAACTGTTGAGGACACATCAATAGCAAGCATTGTCTTCAAAAATGGCGTTATTGGGACATGGAATTATTCGCATGTTGCACCCGGTAAGTCTCTATCATATACAGTTTATTATGGCTCAAAAGGTTCCATTTATGGAGATAGCAATTACCCAACAAGTCCACAACTGCATACTTGGGACGGGACAACAAAAGACACTCAACAATTAATAAGCGAATTTCTATCTGCAACAGATAAGTCTGTTATTCAGAGATATTTTCCGCCTGAGCTATATCCCGATCCTGCAAATTTGAGCGGTGACTATGGCGTTATATTGGAAGTATATGATTTCATCAATGCCATAAGAGAAAATCGTCAACCAGAACTTGATGGGTGGGACGGGCTAAAAGCACAAGCGATCCCAATGGCATTCTTTGAGTCGTCAACCTGCGGACAAGCTGTAAAGATGGAAGACATAATATCAGGAAAAATTGATGCATACCAACAGGAGATCAACGATAAGTGGGGAATTTAAGTCAGTCACGAAAAGATCGCCGTTGGATCATCAATGGTTATTTGTTAGTAACAATTGCGATTATAGTATTTAGCACTATTGAGGTTGTTTCTCAACATGTCCAGAGAGAAGAAAACGTATCTGTCTTTGATCTAAGTCTACTCAGATTTGGCATAGGAGGGTTAGTGCTTATCATCTCCGCTTTTATCCGTTTTGGAAAAGGCGAGATGTTCCGTATTATCAAAACTGATGGCTGGCGGATCGCACTTTTGGGATTGATCGGCACAACAGGGCTTTCTCTTGTCTATCATAGAAGCCTTATGTTGACAAGCAGTATGATCGGGGGAGCTATATTTTCCATTAACCCTGCAATTGTCGCGATGATCTTTTTGATCTCACGAGTAGAAAAGCCTAATTGGTCAAAAATTCTTGGCGTTTTATTAGGGATAGCCTGTGTCTATGTGACAAATAAAGGGGCAAAGTCACACGAGCCAGAGTTTCCGAATTATTTTGTCGGCAATATTTTTATGATCTTGGCGGTCTTGGCATGGTCATTCTACTTTTTCCTTGTAAGAGATTATATAAAAAAGTATAGTGCTTTGATTGTAAGCTCAATCGCTGTTGTCGGTGGATCAATAGGTTTAGTTGTGACTGTCCCATTAATACCATTATTAGGTTGGGGCGATACATTGACTTTTTATAAAGTTCTATCTCCTATGGGTTGGGTTTTGGTTTTATATTTGGGAATTGTCACTGTTGGACTTGGTTATTTCTGGCTTTATATGGGATTAGCAAGAACTGGTGTTTCAAAAGGCATGATGATTTTCTTTATCAAGCCTGCATTAGTAGCTATATTAGCTCATTTTTTGCAAAATCAGCCTTTGTCTCCATGGATATGGCTTGGAATAGTCCTCGCATCTGCATCAATTATCATAGTCGGCATAAATGATGTCAGAAGTAGGTAGAGAATATGAACAAACGACCAAGATCATCAATTTCAGGCATCGGGTCTGTTGGCAAAATAGGGACAGGATTAGTTTTGCCAATACTTGCAGGATTTTTTTTAGGAAATTATCTTGATGATAGGCTTGGGACTAATCCATTGTTTACATTAGCATTAATTTTGCTTGGTGTTTTTTCTGGATTTGCTTGGCTTTATAAGACATCAAAGGATGATGCTAATGACTGACGATATTATCATCAACCAAGACGAAACGATAGATGAATATGATAATCTTAAAGTAATTCAGAAGACCCATGGATTTCGCTTCTCACTTGATGCTGTCACTTTGGCTAATTTCGCCACTATAAAAAAGAAAGACAAAGTCATTGACCTTGGCACTGGGAATGGTATAATATCGCTTCTTATAGCTTCTAAGGCTGAACATATAACCGCAATTGAAATACAACCTGAGATGATAGACCTTGCACAAAGGAATGTCATATTAAATGGGTTATCTGACAAAATTGATGTTATGGAAGGCGATATAAGGTTAGTAAAAGAGCTTTTTCCACCAAGTCAATATGATGTCGTTATAACAAATCCACCTTATAGAGTTATAGGCTCTGGTAGAATTAATCCCAACGATCTAAAAGCCTTAGCGAGGCATGAGATAAAATGCACATTAGAAGACGTCTTAGCAGCTAGCTTTTATCTTTTGAAAAATCGGGGAAGGCTTGCGATTGTGCATCGTCCTGATAGGCTTGTTGAACTTATGGTCGGTTGCAGACAACATAAACTTGAGCCGAAAAGGATTCAATTCTTCCATGTTAATAAAATGGAAGCAAGCCTTGTCCTTGTTGAAGCGATAAAAAATGGGAAACCCAATTTAGAGGTATTAAGCCCTATAATAATTGATTTAAGTATTACTGATGGTCAGTTAAAGATTGAACAGAGATCAGCATAAAATAATGGTTTTTATATTTTTCATATTTTTTTTTCTATCAATGCTTCTTTACCCAGCGGAGAGTTTTTCTGCATTACCTCCTTTTTGGACAAGCGGTCAGGCGATCTCGCTTGGTCAAGGTGTATCAACTGACGTAGATTCTTGTTCAATTGATGATAAAGTATATGTCGTTTGGTGCGATGACCGCACTGGAAATAAAGAGATATTCTTTCGTTCAAGCGATGATGCGGGGCAAACATGGAACAGAGAGGAACGGCTAACGGATACGCCAGATGAGTCTTGTCAACCTGCCATAGCTTGTGATAGCAGAAATGTATATGTTGTTTGGAGAGAGAAAGGCGAGAAAAAATCACTTATATATTACAAATACTGG
>DTPJ01000572.1 GCA_011334435.1 Candidatus Poribacteria bacterium
AGCAAAGGTTCCCAAAACCTTCCTGGTTGAAAAAATTACCCATTCGCCCCAGGTAGGATATTGTCTAAGTTCCTCCAGAACCTTAAAAATTCCTATTATGTTCCCCTTCAATGTTCTAGCCATATCTTCCATTACCGCATCTACACCTGCAATAGCAGCTAAGTGGACTACTATATGACTTCCAACCATTGATTTTACTAAATTATCATAATCTAAAATATCACCATGAATTAGTTTGACGTTCTTGCTGGAAAGCAATCCAGATTTGCTAATTGCATCTCTGTGTAAATTATCATAAACAACTATTTCGTTATAGTCCAATAGACTTTGTGTTAAAGCTGTGCCAATAAATCCAGCTCCACCAGTTATAAAAATACGCTTCTTCTTTATTTGATTAAAGTCTGTCATTTCAAAATAACTCCGTGTATATCTGATCTATAAAGATGTGGTCTTTTTGTTTAATTCAAAAATCTCAAACTAATTACTAACTACTATCTACTATCATCATAACACGCTTATCTTTAAGCCGTCTTGGTCAATGTCGAAATCAAAAAACCTTGCACGATCATTAGGCGGTTCTTTCTCCAATATTCGTTTAATTTCCGATGATTGTTCTGCACCCTTTGTGACCATAAAAAGAAAACCTCCACCACCTGCGCCTAATAATTTTGCACCATATATGAGATGAGAAATCTTATCAATTATTGATTCTATATCATCATTGCTTGTCCCCGGATCAAGAATTTTGTTAAGTTCCCAAATTTCACCGATCATTTTACCGAAAGCGTCAATGTCCCTATGATCAAGAGCTAACTTCATCTCATAAGATTTCTCTTTGAGTTTTCCTATCGTTTTAATTGTTGTTTCATCTCTATCAAGGTATCTGCCGACGATATTCCTTAGTATATTTTTAGCCATACGTCTATACCCAGTATAGTACAGTAAAAATCTATCGGAAAGATTCATATTGGACTTCACCTTTAGGTCTGTCCAAGATATTTTCGGAATTTGGAATAGACTTGGATCCGTTTGAATAAGCTTTACTCCACCGATCACCCCGCCAATCTGATCCTGCCAACCCCCACCAGTAGTCATCAATTGTTCCATATACAATGTGCGATTGAAAAGCTCATCAGCAGTAAGACTTTGTCCTACGATTTTTGAAAGACAAGCTATAATTGCAGAACCTAATATGCTACTTGTTCCAAGCCCCGATCCAGATGGAACAGCACTGAAAAGCGTCAGATCGATTCCTGCACCAAGGTTTTTAAGTAATTCTTGCAAATCTATATCCATATTTTCAGGTATTATACCAGTAGTAATAAACGCCGCCTTCGGTAACGAAGTCCAATCTGATGGGTTTCTATAAGATAACATCTCTTGAATGTCTCTTATGATAATACTTTCACCTAAATCAATAGAATTTATCCTAATAAATGGCTCTTTATATAGCTTACCTATAACTTGGATCGGATACTGACCATTTAGATTGACTGCTGCATTTAAGACGCTTCCACCATATTCAAGGCAATAAGGAGGAGTATCTGACCACCCACCAGCAAAGTCAAGCCTCGTTGATGCACATACCCAAACAACCTCATCAGAACGAATTTTGATCGTTGGTTCTGACTTTCTAAAATCAATCTCTGCACTTTCCAATCCCCTCTTTATTGCAGAAAGCACAAGATTATAAGCATATTCTTCATAATAAAATACTCTATCAGATTTTGGATTTTCATAAATTTTCAACGACAACGACTTTTTTACAATATTGCTAAGAAGTTTATATAGTCTTGCCCTAAATAGTATATCATCTGTCTTATTGATTATTGATAGGAGTTGCTCCTCTGCTTTTCTATAATCTCTTGGCTCCTTACACCAAGACAATATCTCTTCTGACGATAGTTCACTCTTTGGAATTAATATTTCTGTAAGTCGTTCTAAATTGATCTTTTTACCAAGTTCTGTATAATTATCTAAAAATCTTTTGTAGTCAACGGACTTCAGTATCTCTTCCATTGACATACGTTTGCTTCTTTTCCATTCATCAAAATTGCCATTGCTAATATCCAAAGCTATTCTTACTGATTCAGATACATCTATGCTAAACGGAAATAGTTTCGCATTCCATAGATCATACCGCACATCTCCGTTCCATAAATCATCTATATTAAGATTATTCTCTTTGATCCAATCTGTTAGACGTTTATTAATAAGTGTAGCAGAATTGTCGTTCATAGACAATCCAAAATTATCATTAATCCCATAAATAATAGTCACCCAACCCTCTTCTGATCTAACTATAGGTATGCAAGATATACATATACCATTGTTTAATTTTAGTTCACCAACATCTTTCGGAATACCCGTAATTATGTTCTCTCCTGACAGATCAAGATTGCCTTTGATATGACATCCCTCAATAAATGACGATTTGCCTGATTTGATTGAAGACGATTCAATTAGTGAGTTATAGACAAAGATATTCTTGAATTCAGTTATATTTTTTATCTTTGACCTACATAAGTTTTGAAAGCCATACATTGAAGCGGTATGATTAATAGTATGGAAGTTTCGTAATAATTGCCTGCTTGTGCCAATATGAAAGAAACCACAATATGAAAGTAGGCATACAAAAAAAGATGTTTTACTGAATCCATCTATAAAAGAGTAGATTCCTGCTTTCGCAGGGATGACACCATTGGAATTTTCAGAAATTATACTGTTGGAATTTTTAAGAATGACATCGTCAGATTTTAACCCATCAAATATGTTTAAATTATTGTTAAGCATTATAAGAGGTATTTCTTTATAGATGTCAAGATAAACCCGACCTTCAATAAGTTGTTCACATAATCCATCTTTTTCAAGTGATAATTTACCGTTATCTATAAAAATTCCAGAAGCAGAGATCAGTTTTTCTAACGCATCTATTGAAAAGCTTAAAATTCCAGTATCAATGAAAGCTCTATCTGATTCATCAAGGGCATTATTTTGTATTAATTGCTCATAGCTTGGTTTTTGGAGAAAATCAGCGACTTTCATTAGATTTTGATCAGATTCCAATTGATTGGGAACATATACTCCATGACCAGATGCTACATTAGCAGAACCCGGGTATGCTACACCTGTGACACCATAGTTACTAAACTTAACTTCCGAGGGGTCAAAACTTAAGAGGACATCTCCTGAAGCAATTACCAGTTGTCCGCCATCTGTGTAAGGAAGCTTCATAAGATTGTTCAACAAGACATCAAATAACGTTATAAATTCTCTTTTGACGTATTCGTTTGGATTACTTCCAGGAAAGAAATCTAATGGTAGTGGAAAGAAAATTTTGCCAGTTGCCGAGTAAGCAGGAAGTCTTTTGCTATCTCCCCCTGAATGGAGTATAAGTATACGCTTTTGGGATAATATGTCATGTATGGAATTTAGCCTATCGTTGGATTCGGAACAAACATATTGTTCAATCAATTTATATAGAACATATATAGTGCTACCACCAGAGCCAATCCTTTTGCCATCAGGATCGGAAATTACAACAAATTCTGTCTCTTTTGGAAGTTCATTATTTTCTTTTCTTATCCTTATTCTCTCACGGTAACCGATAGCTTGATATTCATTCGCTGCTGTTATAACACAAATATCGTAAAAATTTTTTTCGTTGGACTTATGTTCCATGCTTAGATCTCATAACTTGTCAAATTCATAGCTTTTATATGAAATATTTTTAATCTATATCTACAAACTCTAATCTTTATCTTCATTATCTTTTTGATGATAGTAATAATTATAATAACGGCGATAGTAATAGCCATATTGCACATTATAATCAACACCAGTAAGCACTGTTCCGATTATTTTAGCATCAATATTGTTTAATATTTCTTTGCTGGTAAGAGCCATTTTGCGTTTAGTTTTGCCTGATCTTATTACAAATAAAACACCGTCAGTTCCTTTACATATTGCAGTTACACTAGAAATTATTAATATTGGCGCTGAGTCAGTAATAACGAGATCAAACTTTTCTTTGAAAGCATTAATTAAATTTTCTAATCTGTCAGAATTGAACAGAGCATCTGAGTTAGGAACGTTTGATCCAGATGGAAGCAAGTAAAGGTTTTCTATAACCGTAGGTCTTATACTGCCATGAGAGACATAGTCAAATGTTTTGCCATTGGTTGTGTCGTCTATAGTTAAAAGGTCTGATAAGCCTGGTCTTCTGCTTTGCTGGAATATTCTATGTATCATTGGTCGCTTAAAATCCGCGTCTATAAGAAGCACCTTTGATCCTAATCTCGCATTAACAATGGCAAGATTGCTAGCTGTTGTTGTTTTCCTTTCCCCGGGAACCGAACTTGTCACAACAATAGATTTATAAGGGTTATCTAAATTAGCATATTTTATACTCATTGCTAAATTCCAATAGCTTTCTATGTCAGGGGTTTTTGCGTTACCATTTGGCGCATAAATAAGGCTATGACTTAAAAGATTTAATATCTCTTTACTTGGTTTTTGGCTATCTTTATGTTTTTTAGAATTAACATTTGCTTCAGTTCCCTTTTCAGAAATCAATAATGTGCTGGTCCTTCTCTTTGCAGCACTTTCAGGAATATTAAAAGGACCTATATTTGAAATCATGCCCACTACAGGTAATTCAATATGTCTTTCTACATCCTCTTTTGTCCTAATAATATCGCTTATATAATCAACGAAAAGTGAGATCATTAAACCAACAAATAGTCCCATAACACCGGCACCGATCATTATGAGTTTTTTCTTAGGTGCTATTGGACTTGTCGGTAAATATGCACTATCTACTATTTTCAGACCTGAACCCTTCATCTGTTGCATTAAACGCATATCTTGATATTTGCTTGCTAATGTGGTATATGCCTGCTCAAAAATTCGTGATTGTCGTTCTAAACGGATCAACTCCACTTGTTTAGAAGCGATCTCTGGATGCTCTTCTCTGAATTTTCTCAATCTTTCATTAATCAATGCACTTTTGCTTTCTAATCCTTTTAATGTAACGGTTAGAGTGACGAACTGCTGTGTGAGGCTTTGTAATTCTGAAATCGGATCAATTGTTGTTGATTCTGTATTGCTCAACATTTTGTTAAACTCTGCCTTCAATTGGTTTTGTGCAGA
>DTPJ01000699.1 GCA_011334435.1 Candidatus Poribacteria bacterium
AGTATCTTCATCTATAATTATATTTTGGTCATCAGCTATCGGCTTGTCATTTATCGGATTGATTTTTATAGAAACTATTTCAAGTTTACTATCCGCTGTTCCATCGTTTGCGATAAATGTGAAGGTATCGTCGCCATTGAAATTCTCATTTGGAACGTATGCTAAATCTGGCGGTTCACCTTGCAATATTCCATTTTTTGGTTGATCTATGATCTTAAATGTGAGCTTATCTCCGTCAATGTCGCTTCCTGTGAGCGTGATCTTTATCGGCGTATCTTCGTCGGTTGTAATAGATTGTGAGTCTGCAATTGGTGGATCATTAACTGGTTTTACTGTTATAGTCACTTTTGCTGGTTCGCCCTCTATTTTCTCATCGCTCGCTGTGAATGTGAAGCTATCCTCGCCGTTGAAGTTCGGATTTGGTGTATAGGTAATTTCTGGCGGTTTTCCGCTAATGACACCGAATTTGGGATTTTCAACGATCCTATAATTTGTCACTCTCGGGCTGTCAATATCCGTTCCAGTAAGGGTTATTTTAATCGGCGTATCTTCATCTGTGGTCACCGATTGCGGGTTCAAAACTGGCGGATCGTTTACAGAGGATATTATAATGCTCACCGTTCCAACATTACTATCAGTTTCTCCATCATTTGCGATAAACTCAAAGCTATCGTTTCCATTGAAGTCCTTTTTAGGTATATATGTCAATATCGGTGGTTCGCCCTCTAAGGTTCCGTTGGATGGTTTTTTTGTAATCCTATATGTGAGTTTATCTCCATCGGGATCAATACCCGATAACTCTATTGTGGTTGGGGTATCCTCGTTAGTGGAAAATGATAACAAACTCAAAAATGGAGGCTCATTAACCTTTTTTATTTTTATGCTGACCTTTGCTGGCTCACTGTCCAAATTTCCGTCATTTGCTACATAAGTGAAACTATCCTCTCCAAAAAATCCTGATTTTGGATTATACATTAGCGTAGGAGGTTCTCCGCTCAGAAGACCGTTCAAGGGTTTTTCTATAATTCTAAAAGTGATCTTATCACCTTCTATATCGCTTCCAGTTAAAGTTATCATAACGGACTGATCTTCCATCGTTTCTGCTGATTTTTGGTCTGCTGTTGGTGGGTCGTTAACTGGGTCAATTATTATATCAACTGTCACAGATGGACTATCTAATTCACCATCGTTTGACACATATTTAAAGGCATCATTGCCATAGAAATCAGCATTAGGCTTATAGATCAATCTTGGAGGAGTTCCTTCAATTGTGCCTTTTATCGGCTCGCTGACAATTCTAAACGTTAACGGATCATTTTCTATATCGCTTCCTTTTAACGTAATTTCTATTGGTATATCCTCTTTGGTTCTAATTGTTTGAGGCTCTGCTGTCGGTGGATCATTAACAGGTTCAACGGTAATGCTAACGACAGCTGAATCGCTTTTATCATTATTATCGGATGCAGAATAGGTAAAGCTATCTTCTCCATAAAAATTAGGATCAGGTTTATAGGACCATATCGGCGGTGAGCCAAAAACATTGCCATGCAAAGGTTTAGTGTAAGTGAATGTGAGAACATCGTTATCTATATCTTTGCCCTTAAACGTAAATGAGACAGAAGTATCCTCTTTTGTTGTTATAGAGAATGACTCCACCGTAGGTTTATCATTAACAGGATTGATCGTAATATCTATCTTTGCTGGCTGGCTATCCAATGAACCGTCATTAACTTTGAATGTGAAGCTATCAGTCCCATTATAATCTGGATTTGGAGTATAAACAAGATTTGGCGGAGTGCCTGTTAGTTTTCCGTTTATCGGATTACTGACTATAACATAATTTATTGTATTCCCCTCAGGGTCGCTTCCTTTCAGTGTGATTTGAACGAAAGAATCTTCATCTACTTTGATAGAATCTGAATTGGCAATCGGCGGATCGTTAATGGTAGAAATTGTTATATTGACAGTTGCCAATTCGCTATTAGCAACTCCATCACTCACAAAGAAAGTAAAGCTATCTGTTCCGCTAAAATCTACTTTGGGAGTATAGATGACATTTGGCAGGTCTCCGCTTAATGTGCCATTTTGAGGACCTTCAGAGACATAAAATGTCAGTTTATCGCCATCAGGGTCATCTCCGGTCAGTGTTATTGAAACAGGGACGTCTTCTTCTGTCTTAATTTCCTGCGAGTTGGCAGTTGGAATATCGTTGATTGCACCTATATTGATCTGAACAGCTGCTGGTGGGCTTTCAACAAGATTGTCACGAACTGTGAATACAAAGCTATCTGTGCCGAAATAATCTTTGTTAGGCGTATATGTTAAATCAGGGGCAGTTCCAGTGAGTGTGCCGTGATTAGGCTGAACGACAATTCTATAAGTCAAAGGATCGCCGTCAGGGTCTCTACCGCTTAATACTATCTGTGTAGGCGTGTCTTCAAAAGTCGTTATTATCTTTGAGTTCGCTGTCGGTTGAGTATTTCCTACCGATCGGCGAAAATATCTGATACATTGATTGCCTGCATCTGCAACATAGACATCGCCTTGATCATCTAATACGATGCCATAAGGATAACGGAGACGGTCAGATGGCATACCTTCCGATCCCCATTTTGTTAGGAATTTTCCAGTAGGATCAAATTTCTGAATGCGATGATTTCCATAATCGGAGACATAGACGTTTCCAGCATTATCTACCGCGATAGACCACGGAGTAAAGAATTGTCCGTCATTTGAGCCGAATGACCCCCATTTTGAAATAAAATCGCCATTTGAACTGAATTTTTGAATACGATGGTTATTAGTATCTGCCACATATACATTTCCGAAAAGGTCAACAGCAACACCCCTAGGAGAGTCAAATTGCCCATTTCCTCCGCCCAATGTTCCCCATTGTAATAAGTAATTGCCATCAGAATCAAATTTTTGAATTCTGTTATTAAACCAGTCAGCGACATATACATTGCCAGAAAGATCAACTGCGATGCCAAAAGGAGACATAAATTGCCCATCACCTGTGCCTGAGCTTCCCCATTTCCTTAAAAGAACGCCGTAAGGATCAAATTTCTGAACTCGGCAATTGCCAAGGTCTGTAACATATACATTTCCGCTTTTGTCAACAGCAACGCCTGATGGAAATACGAATTGCCCATCACCTGTGCCTTTGCTTCCCCAGCGCGATAAAAAATTTCCGTTAGCATCAAGCCTTTGTATGCGATTGTTACCTGTATCTGCGACATAGATAATGCCAGATGAATTTCTTGCTAACCCTTTTGGAGAGAGAAATTGCCCATTTGCGGACCCGCCAATGCCCCATCTTGACATAAATGTGCCATTTGAGGTCAATATCTGGATTCTGTTATTTCCCCAATCCGCAACGCATATCTCACCTGACGGTCCTATTTCAATATTGCGAGGTGCAGAAAATTGCCCATCACCAGTGCCAAAAGTTCCCCATCTGGCTACAAAATTGCCTTCCTTATCAAATTTTTGAATGCTATCATTACGGTAGCTATCGGGCAGAGATGAATTTCCATCAGCAACGAATACATTGCCATTTGCATCAACCCCAACTCCGCGAGGCCACACAAACTCGCCATCTTTAAATCCCTGCTTGCCCAACTTCATAAGAAAATTGCCATTTGAGTCAAATTTTTGGACGCGCCAATTATATGGGTCAGCGACATAAACGTTTCCAGATGAATCAACCCCAATTGATTCAGGAAATTGCATTTGACCATCGCCACTACCTTGTGATCCCCATTTTGTTATAAAATTGCCGTTTGGTGAAAATTTCTGAATGCGATGATTTTCTGTATCTGCGACATATATATATCCTTCTTTATCAACTGCTATACCGCCGGGCTTAACAAATTCACCGTTGCCAGTGCCTCTTTTGCCCCATTTAGCGAGAAAAGACCCATTAGAACTAAACTTTTGAATACGATGATTATCTGTATCCGCAACATAAACGTTTCCTAAACTATCAACAGCTATGCCTCTTGGTCTATTTAGCTTTCCATCGCCAGCACCCCATGATCCCCATGAATCTAATAGATCGCCAAACATGCTAAATTTTTGGATACGGTCATTGTTTGTATCTGCTACATAGACAATCCTTGTAGAACTGACCGCCAAATCATAAGGGCTATCTAATCCAGGTCCCTCTGGGAAAGATCGGAATAAAACATATCTATCCTGAGCAAATAAAGCTAATGGATAAATAAAAAATAATATAATTGCTAAAGATACAAGTTTTATTTTCATTTCAACTCCTAATCAAAGGTATAAAATTTAACAGGTGATCATTAATCGCAAAAATTATGTCAATATCTTACATTAAACAAAATTCAAAGTCAAGACGTTTTAAGACATTATAAACTGATGATTAGGCATAAATTTGGATATTTCAAAAATTCCGCTTTTACTATCCTTCTTCAAAGGGAAAAAATTAATGCCTTTTTCCAGTTGAAACACATCATTAATAATGTCATTCTAATAATAATGTCATTCCTAGCGAAGTGAGGAATCTCCTTTCTGCAATAATTGTGAGATTTTTCGCTTCGCTCAAAATGACATATTAAGAAGTATTATAAAATGACATATTGAAAATAGTATAATAAGCTGTCCGAACTCATGTTTGAACCTTAATAGTTTTTATTGACAACATAAACCGCATAGACACTTGCATCTTCTAATCTTAAACCGTCCCAATTCACACGGACTCTTATCGGATCAGTTGTTGGATATATAAAATCTCTTTGTCGCCACTTTATAGGTAATCGGTGTCCTGAATTATCTTTCAATTGAACAAATTCAGATGCGGTATAACCCTCTAACCTTTCAAATTTTTCATTTAGCAATTCAACCGTGATCTGGCTATGCTCAGATAATCCGCTTGCATTAACAAAAATATCTGCCCCATATTGACCGATTTTTATTGGTGCAGATATAAAATGTGGTTTGACAGAATCTATCCAAGTTTGCCCTTCAATCGGATTACGAGACGGCGAAAAATAACCTAAACGATCACGACTCCAATATGCCGCTCTAATAGAGTTATCGCCACCTCTGCCCCAAATACTATAATAGGTAATAGTCTTATCCCCTA
>DTPJ01000082.1 GCA_011334435.1 Candidatus Poribacteria bacterium
AATCCGACAGAAAAGCATCTTTATTTTTTGGGTTGGAATCTATATATGACGAATGTAGAGAAGGATATACTTGGGATAGAGTCAGTTTTTATATTGTATAAGATACGTTGGTATATAGAGTTGGTATTTAAGACTTGGAAGAGCTATCATGGACTTGGGAAGATTCGTGGTGGACGGAAAGAGCGTATAGAATGTTTCATTTATGGTCGTCTTATAATGATAGTAATAATGGCATTTTTGAGTGGTTCTATTCGTCGGCGTGTATGGGATACAAAGAGAAGGGAAGTCAGCTTTATGAAGGTTATTCGTCACTTTCAGGTCAAATCATTCCATTTCCTTCGCTTGATAACTGATCCTATAGGCTTTGGCAAGTTTCTTTTTGAAGAATTTTTGGAGGCTTGTCGCCTATGTAAGATGGACCTTCGGAAGCGACTTTCTACTGCACAGAAGATTAGAATGATCAAGTTGCCACATACTTCTACAGCTTAGCTTAACACCTATAGGGTAAAGGGGGATTCTTGAAGTGTTTGGAAAAATTTAGTTTTAGCAGAAAGTATTATTTTCACTTATTCTAGAAAATGTCCGAACTAATGTCCTAAGTTCAGGAATTTCTCTATTGACAGACTTAACTTATGTTTAGTATAATGTTTTGGATATTGGATATAATATTGAATTTTTTATACTTTACAAAGTCTGACATATAATATAAACGGGAGTAACAATTGCAAGAGGAAAAAATAATTATAAAGGGAGCGAGAGAACATAATCTAAAAAATGTCAACCTTGAACTTCCTCGTAATCAACTGATCGTGTTCACTGGCATAAGCGGATCAGGAAAGTCTTCAATGGCTTTTGATACGCTTTATGCGGAGGGACAACGTAGATACGTTGAGTCTTTATCTGCTTATGCAAGGCAATTTCTTGGACAAATGGAAAGACCCGACGTAGACCTAATAGAAGGTCTATTTCCTGCTATCTCCATAGAGCAAAAGACTGTCAGTAGAAATCCACGATCAACCGTTGCAACAGTTACAGAAATATATGATTACCTTCGTGTATTATTTGCAAGGATCGGCGTCCCACATTGCACAAAATGCGGACGAGAGATAGGGGCGCAGGCGGTAGATCAGATCATAGACAAAATTATGGAATTGCCTGAAGGCACTCGGCTACAGATATTAGCACCTATCGCTAAGGAACAGAAAGGCGAATACAAAGATGACTTTGAATCCGCCCTTAAATCAGGATATGCGCGTGCAAGGGTAGATGGTCAAATATATGAACTAACAGAAGATATAAAGTTAGATAAGCGCGTTCGCCATAATATAGAGATCGTCGTAGATAGAATTATCATCCGCGAAGGCATCAGAAACAGAATAGCAGAATCGGTAGAATCTGCACTTGATTTAAGCGAAGGCACTCTAATAGTAAATCTCATTGATAAAGGCGAGGATATACTTTTCAGTAAAAATTACTCTTGTCCCGTATGTGGGATAAGCTATGAGGAACTCTCCCCGCAATTATTCTCTTTCAACAGTCCACAAGGCATGTGTCCAGCATGCAAAGGTCTTGGCGTTATTATGCAAATAGACCCAGACCTTGTCGTCCCTGATAAAAACAAGTCAATCAATGAAGGTGCAATAGCACTCATCGGACAAAATCTTACGCTTTATTATAGGCATATTTTAGAAAGTTTAGGAAGACATTACGGGTTCACTCTTGATACTCCTTGGTCTAAATTGACCGCAGATCAACAAAGAGCTATCCTTTATGGCACTGGAAAGGAAAAGATCAAGTTTACATATAGGTCTTATGCAGGTAGCAGTCATAATTACTATATGCCATACAAGGGCTTGATACCAGATATTGAACGTAGAATTCAAAGGACAAATTCAGAATCAGCTGATGAATGGATTTCAAGATTTCTTAATACTACGACCTGCCAAGAATGTCAAGGAAGTAGGCTTAGACCAGAAAGTGTCGCAGTAACTGTCAACGAAAAATCAATCGTAGATATTACTAAAATGTCTATCAACGAAGCGATAGATTTTATGGATTCTATTCCACCGAAACTGACGGAAACTCAAAATCTTATTGCAGGCGATCTGATAAAAGAGATCAAAGGGAGATTAGGCTTTTTGAAAAACGTCGGTTTGGACTATCTGTCTTTGGATAGGACAATGCCAACTCTTTCTGGCGGAGAAGCTCAGAGGATAAGGCTTGCAAGTCAAATAGGCAGTGGTCTTGTTGGCGTGCTTTACATTCTTGACGAACCAACGATCGGGTTGCATCATCGCGACAATGTCCGTCTTTTAAATGCCTTAACAAAACTCAAAGACATCGGCAATACCGTTATAATCGTTGAACATGATGAGGATACTATGCGGTCAGCGGACTTGATAGTTGACTTCGGACCCGGTCCTGGCATCCGTGGCGGAGAGATTGTCGCAGTCGGTTCTCCTTATGAAGTCAGTCAAAATGAGAATTCCCTTACAGGCAAATATCTTAGCGGGAAACTGAAAATACCGATACCAGAGAAACGTCGTCCAACCAGTGATAAATGGCTTGAAATAATCGGTGCAAGGCACAATAACCTTAAAAATATTAATGTCAAAATACCGATAGGCACATTTACCTGTATAACAGGCGTATCAGGATCAGGCAAAAGCTCTCTAATCAATGATATTTTACATCAGGCATTGGCAAGGGATTTGATGCGCGCTTATACAAAGCCCGGAGAGCATGACAGGATTGAAGGCATTGAATATCTTGATAAAGTTATAGACATAGATCAGTCACCTATTGGCAGGACGCCAAGATCAAATCCTGCGACTTATATAAAGGTCTTTGATAATATAAGAGACCTTTTCGCACAACTGCCAGAATCTCAGGTCAGAGGCTACAAAGTAGGGAGATTTAGTTTCAATGTCAAAGGCGGAAGATGCGAGGCATGTCAGGGCAACGGTCTTAAAGAAATAGAGATGCACTTCTTGCCTAATGTATGGGTAAAATGTGAGGTTTGCGAAGGATCAAGGTATAATGACGAGACTTTGCAGGTCAAATATAAGGGCAAAAGCATTGCCGATGTCTTGGATATGGACGTTCAAGAAGCCATTGAACATTTTAAGAATGTGCCGAAGATAGCCAAAGCACTTAAAACTTTACATGATGTAGGTCTTGACTATATAAAACTCGGACAGCCAGCACCTACGCTTTCTGGTGGTGAAGCACAAAGGGTCAAGTTAGCAAAAGAACTTTGCAGGAAAAGCACAGGAAAGACTTTATACATACTTGATGAGCCGACAACAGGTATGCACTTCGCAGATACACAAAAACTGTTAGATGTGTTAAATAGACTTGTTGACGCGGGAAACACAGTCATTGTCATAGAGCATAATATGGAAGTTATAAAGATGGCTGACTATATTATAGATATGGGACCAGAGGGCGGAGAAAATGGCGGATATATCGTAGCTACAGGCACTCCGGAGGAGCTCACAGAGGTTGAAAATTCCTATACTGGTCAAGTGCTTAAAGATGTCTTAAACAATCATAAAGAAGGACTTGTGCCTTCTCTTTCTAAAAAAGCATCTCCTGCACATCCATTGACAAACCTATCTGTTAGAGGTGCAAGAGAACATAACCTAAAAAACATTGACGTAGATATACCATTAAACAAGATGACCGTCTTAACAGGTGTCAGTGGATCAGGAAAATCTTCGCTTGCTTTAGATACGATATATGCAGAAGGACAAAGGCGATACGTTGAGTCGCTGTCAAGCTATGCAAGGCAATTTTTAGGTCAAATGCCGAAACCACATGTTGACTATATAAGCGGACTTGCCCCTGCTATCGCTATTGAGCAAAAACCAGCAAGCATAAGTCCCAGATCAACCGTTGGAACGGTAACCGAAATTTATGACTATATGAGGGTTCTCTTTGCCCGAATTGGCATCCCACATTGTCATAAATGCGGACGTGAAATAAGCACGCAGACATCTCAGCAGATCGTTGACAGGATCATGAGCTATCCAGAAAGCACAAGGGCTTATATAATCGCACCAGTTAAACTCAAAAAAGGCGAAGAGTATGAAACTATATTCAAATTAGCATTGAAAAATGGCTATGCAAGAGGTTGGGTTGATGGACATATAATAGATTTAATGGAACATGAAGAGATTGACAGACGACGAAGGCATGACGTCGGCATAATCTATGATAGAATCGTAATTGATCCCGAGAACCGAAGCAGGATCGCAGAAGCAGTTGAATCGTCTTTATCCGCTGACTATTCCGATCATAGAGTTATGGTAGAGTTTTTTCCATCTACTGATGAAGGAGCAGATGAGCAGAAACCTTTTATCCGCATGTTCAGTGAAGAATTCGCATGTGTAGAGTGTGGCATTAGCTTTAATGAAATAACGCCTCAAAGTTTTTCCTTCAACAATCCTGACGGAATGTGTCCAAGATGTAAAGGTCTTGGAAAGGTTTTTACTGCTGATCCAAATCTCATAGTTCCAGATAAAAAGAGGTCAATAAACATCGGTGCGATTGTTCCAATGGGATTATTGCTTCCAAATAACCCTATCACGAAGTATGTAAGATTAGTTGCAGAGCATCATAAAATTGATTTAAATGCCCCTTTTGATAAATTACCGTCAGAACATCAAAATATTATACTATATGGCAGTGATGACGAGATAAGAATTGGAAATCTATCATTCAGATTTAAGGGGATTGTGGGAAGTATTGAATGGGTCTATGAACATGAACGTTATCGTAGAGAATGCAGTCCGTTTATGGGTGACGCTGTATGCCCTATGTGTCATGGAAGCAGATTGAAACCTGAAAGTGTAGCAGTGACAATAAACGACAAATCCATAGTTGATCTTACATTGATGCCTATCAATCAAGTATATGATTTTTTTAATACAGTTCAATTGACAGAAAGACAGATGGAGATAGGCGGAGAAGTCCTAAAAGAGATAAAGGGACGGCTTCAATTTTTGATAGATGTGGGATTAGGTTATCTAACCCTTGCGAGAAATGCGACGACTTTATCAGGTGGAGAAGCTGAACGTATAAGGCTTGCGAGCCAGTTAGG